>CAZZVF010000443.1:0-2254 GCA_964657355.1 uncultured Buchnera sp. | reverse complement strand
CGGGCACCACGTCGTGCCGTTCGTAGGCGTAAGGAGCCGTGCCGGTAGTCTTGAGCGGCCCGTCGATGCGGTCCGTCGCTTTGCCCACGACCTTGAGCTGGTCGATGGGATTGGTCGTGGCGGGAGAATCAAATTTCATGGGTATGCAAGTTCAGGCTTTCGCTTCCTTGGCCTCGGCGAGTGCCGCGCCGAGCGTGCGCTCGACGAGTTTCACTTTGAAGGCGTTATCCCTGGTGGGCCGCGCCCCGGCGAGCAGCCTGGCCGTGACGGCTGTCGCCCCGTGCGGCAACTCGGTTTCCGCGTCTTCCACGCGCCATGGCTTGTGCGCGATGCTGCCGATGGCCACACGGCCCGTGCCGTCCGGCTGCACGATGGCCGCCACCGACACCAACGCAAACGCGTAGGAGGCGCGGTCGCGCACCTTGTGGTAAAGCTGCGCGCCGCCGGCAGGCTTTGGCAGCGTGACGGCGGTGATCAACTCGCCCTTCTCCAGCGTGTTTTCGATCTGCGGCGTGTCGCCGGGCAGCCGGTAGAACTCGGCGATGGGGATGCGGCGCGTCGTGCCGTCCGCCTTGACCGTTTCCACCGCCGCGTCGAGGACCCGCATGGCCACGGCCATGTCACCGGGATACGTGGCAATACAGGCGTCGCTCACACCGATGATCGCCAACTGCCTGCTATAGCCGCCAATCGCCGCGCAGCCGCTGCCGGGCGCGCGCTTGTTGCAAGCCTGCGCGGTGTCGTAAAAGTAGGGGCAGCGAGTGCGTTGAAGCAGGTTGCCCGCGGTGGTGGCCTTGTTTCGCAACTGCCCGGTCGCGCCCGCCACGATGGCGCGACTCAGCACGCCGTAGTCGCGCCGCACGCGTTCGTCGGCGGAGAGGTCCGTGTTGCTCACCAGCGCGCCGATGCGTAGTCCGCCTTCGGGCGTCGCTTCGATCTTGTCGAAACCGAGGCCGTTCACGTCGATGAGGTGGGTCGGCGTCTCGATCTGGAGCTTCATCAGGTCGAGCAGATTGGTGCCGCCCGCGATGAACTTCGCTCCCGGATTGCGTGCGGCTGCTGCCGCCGCTTCGGCGGGTGACTTGGCGCGTTCGTAGGTAAAGGGTTTCATACGTTGGCGTGCTGACTGGCAACTTCGGTGATGGCTTCGACGATGTTGGAGTACGCGCCGCAGCGGCAGATGTTGCCGCTCATGCGCTCGCGGATTTCGGCGTCGGTCAACTCCGGCCGTGCGGTGAGGTCGCCCGTCACATGACTGGGGATGCCGGCCTTCAACTCGCGCAGCATTGCCACGGACGAGCAAATCTGTCCGGGCGTGCAGTAGCCGCACTGGTAGCCGTCGTATTTGACGAAAGCCGCCTGCATCGGGTGCAGGTTCTTCGGCGTGCCCAAGCCCTCGATGGTCGTGATCTTATCGCCCTGATGCATGACGGCGAGCGTCAGGCAGGAGTTGATGCGCTCGCCGTTGACCAGCACCGTGCACGCGCCGCATTGGCCGTGGTCGCAGCCTTTCTTGCTGCCGGTGAGTTGCAGGTGTTCGCGCAACGTGTCGAGCAGCGTGGTGCGCGTGTCGAGTTCCAGGTCACACACCTTGCCGTTGACCTCGAAAGCAACCTTCGCGGTCACCACCGGCTCGGCGGCTTCTCCCATCGTTTCCCGCGCCAAGGCCTGGCCTTCCTTGCCGGCAGGCGACACCATGGCAGCCGCCACTGCGGCGGTTCCGGCAAGAAGAAACCGGCGCCGGCTCAGCGCGAAGTTGTCCGTTCCTTCCGTGGGGTGCTCCTCAGAGGATGTGTTTTTCATCGAATCAATTTGTTTCTACGGGCAGTCATGCTCGAAATCGTTGCCTTGGACGCAGTCCATTGATGGCTGAGTAGATTGATTCGGCGCTCGCTGCCCGCGCACGGCTCCCAATCTGCGCGCCGGGACATAATACTGGAAAGCCGGATGATCCACCGCACCGTCGGAGTCTCGTGCTTGCCGCCCACTCAGCCAGGGCCATCTCAGGCCGGTAGCACAAGCGGATCGATAGTTGATGCAGTCCATTCGCCGCGTCCGGCTCGAATAACTTGGATGAAGATTCTAAAATTGGTTCCGACATTTCTCTTTTTGCTGGGTGTTGCCGCTAGCCCCTTGCGCGCTCAGGACGATTCCAACAAATCCTTGGGCGAAAAAACGGTCGACGCGACCAAGCACGTAACGCACAAGGTGGCCAACACGGCGCGGCACACGACGCACAAGGTGGCCAATACCA
>CAZZVF010000442.1:0-2279 GCA_964657355.1 uncultured Buchnera sp. | reverse complement strand
CTATGCGCCGCCGCCGCCCGTTCCATACTACCCGCCGTACTAATCGCTTCCAGACTGGTCGGCCTGAGACATGCCCGGGTGATCGTCGCCCGGGCATGTGCTTATTGCCCGCCCGGCGCTGCGCCGCGTGGGCATACTGGTCAGCGGCGAAGGTCTCGCTTGACCGGCGCTGCCGCACAATCTGAGAAACCGGTCGTCAAGAAGGGTCTCAAAGGGTGACGCCAAGCGGCTCCATCGAAATTGCTGTCTGCGTCGGAGAAGCGTTGCGGCCTTTCATTCCGGCCCTCGCGTCGTTGCGCGTGCGGGTATTTCGCGCCTGGCCCTATCTCTACGACGGCGATCAGAACTACGAAGAACATTACCTGCAAAGCTACGCACGCAGTCCAAATGCAGCCGTGATCCTCGCCCGCGACGGCGACACGGTGATCGGCGCGTCGACCTGCCTGCCCATGGCGGACGAGACACCGAACGTCCAGGAGCCGTTCGTGCAACGCGGCTGGGATCCGGCGGACTTCTTCTATTTCGGCGAAAGCGTGCTGCTTCCCGATTATCGTGGACGCGGCCTCGGCGTCACCTTCTTCGAAAAACGTGAAGAACATGCAAAGAGCGTTTCGAATTGCGCCTATGCCGGCTTCTGCAGCGTGGTGCGCGGCGACGATCATCCGGCGCGGCCGCCGGGCTTCACCAAGCTCGACGAATTCTGGACGCATCGCGGATTCACACGCCGGCCGGATCTCGTCTGCCGCATGTCGTGGAAGGATGTCGGCGAGCCTGGGGAAACCGCCAAGGACCTCGTGTTCTGGCTCAAATCCCTGCGCGGAAGGCCGCTGCCATGAGCAGCCTGCGCGTCGGCTTGCTGGCCTATCCGGTCACTGCACCGGCCAGCTTCGAAGCCTTCGCCGAGAAATTCGACGGGCTGGTGGCGGCAGGCAAGGCCGGCGGCGGCGACCTGCTCGTCATGCCGGAATATGCGAGCATGGAGACGGCAGCGTTTGACGCAGGCGCTGGCAGTGCGAGCGCCGAGCTCGTCGCCGTGTGCGGCCTGGCGCCGCGTCTGCTCGAGCTGTTTTGCGCCACCGCCCGCAAGCACTCGGTCTGGCTGCTGCCCGGCTCGATGCCCTGGCGCGACGCGGCCGGGGGCGTGCGCAACCGCGCGCCGCTGGTCGACCCGGAGGGCGGCGCGGAGTTCCAGGACAAGAGCGTCATGACCCGCTTCGAGACCGAGCAATGGGGCGTCGGCGCCGGTCGGAAGCCGCGCGTGTTCGACACGCCGTGGGGGCGCATCGGGGTGGCGATCTGCTACGACGTGGAATTCCCGCCGGTGGTCCGCCGCCAGGTCGAGGACGGTGCCTGGCTGATCCTGGCGCCCTCCTGCACGGATACTGTGCACGGCTTCAACCGCGTGCGGCTGTCGGCCCGGGCCCGCGCCATCGAAAATCAGTGCTTCGTGGCGGTGGCGCCGACCGTAGGCTTTGCCCCCGCTCTTGCGACACTCGACGAAAACCACGGCTATGCCGCGGTTTTCGGCCCCGTGGACCGCGGCTTCCCGCCGGATGGCGTGATGGCGCGGGGTGCCATGGACCAGCCCGGCTGGGTGTTCGCCAACCTGGATCCGGCCACGATCGACGCGGTGCGTCAGGACGGCGCGGTGCGCAATCATCGCGATTGGAAGAATTTGCCCGCCTGACCCAAGTTCAATCGAGGAGGAAGCACGCTTTGAGTGCCGAGGACACCATCCGGGCGTACTACGATGCCTTCAACAAGGGCGATTTCGCCGGCATGATGGCGCTCGTGACGGACGATGTCGTGCACGACATCAACCAGGGCAAGCGCGAGACCGGGCGCGAGGCGTTCACCCGCTTCATGGGTGGCATGGATCGCAGTTACAGCGAGCGCTTGGCCGATATCGTGATCATGGCAACCCCGGATGGCACGCGCGCCGCCGCCGAGTTCGTCGTTCATGGCGTCTATAAGGTAGAAGATGCCGGCCTGCCGCCAGCGCACGGCCAGACCTACGTGCTGCCTGCAGGCGCGTTTTTCGAATTGCGCGGGGATCGCATCAGCAGGGTGACGAACTACTACAACCTCGAGGACTGGCTGGCCCAAGTCTCCTCCAGCGGCTGAAAATCCCGCTTGATCGACAAGCTCGTCTTCCTGCTCGCACTGGCACGCGAGCAGCATTTCGGCCGCGCCGCCGAGGCGTGCGGCGTTACTCAGCCCACGCTGTCCGCCGGCATCAAGCAGCTCGAAAACAGCCTTGGCGTGCTGTTGGTGCAGCG
>CAZZVF010000441.1:0-2286 GCA_964657355.1 uncultured Buchnera sp. | reverse complement strand
GGGATTCCGTATCAGTCTCGCAACCTCAGGCACAACAAGGGCTCGCACTCGAATGTCAGCGAATACTGCGGCGGATGGCGGAATTCGTAGGCTTGGTCGCTTCCCGTTCGCCGTTAGCTTTTTCTTGCAAGCGCACATTGTGCTGTCCGCGGCACTGTTATTTCCTACGGGGGCGATTGCACGGCCGCATTTCAGCGACATGCTGGACCCGATAGTGCACGACCCTGGCTGCAAATTGAACGACCAGCCTGATTTCAGCCTGTTCACCTGTGGTGGCGGGCTGACGTTATGGTATTTTACCAAGCCGAACCATCCGGCCCATCCAGGAATCATCAAGCGCGTGGTGGTGCGTGGCGCTGCAGGATGGTCGGTTCACGAAGAGGCCACGTCGTTTGCCCCGACCGACCAGCAGGCACCCTTTCTTGCCTGGCTGGAGCAGATCAAGCGGCTCGACGCGGGGATGGCAGCGTCGATCAATCGGGCGAACGGGAATGGTCGGTAAGCGGCGAGTTTGTTCTGCAAGGCGCGCGTGCTCGGATCACTTGGATTTGGCAGCTTTGTGCACTTGATTTTACCGGGGCATCGCCGCAACCGTCAGTGTTGGTATTGAATCTGTTTTGCCGGCTCTCAGCGCCTCATTGTTTCTTGGTATAGCCGCTTGCTCGACCCCCGGGCTTGACACGCCGACAGCGGATTCCGGCGGGACAATGCGGCAAACCGCTTCGGGGGTGTGCGACGCCGGCATGATCGACAGCAGCACCAATCCGCCACGCCGCAGCGATGACAAGTTTGGCTTGATCGATGATTTGTGGCCTCGGCGGGGAAGCCATGGTCGGCATCACCATTATGGCGAACGGCATTTACAATCTCCATGCCAGGGCAGGCCTGGGTTGTGGACGGTTGCTGCTTCCAAGTCCGTGCTTGGGGTGGATGGAAAGTTGCTGATGCTTGTGGATCATTCGCGGTGATCAGCATGTAATTGGGAAACGAGCGGCGGTCGGATCAATGGAGAGTTGTCGACTTTCCAGGCATCGACTTCATATGGCTGGCCTGCTTCATCCAAGTTGAGCGTGAAGTTCACTTCCGTTCCGTCGGCGTCGCGATACCATCGCTCGGATACGCCGAAACGGCCGCTGCGCCGGGGTTCAGGCGGGACAAAGCGGATCGATCCCATACCACCGTCCGGCATGTCCTTAACCAAATAGCCGGCAAGTGCCGCAGGGGTCGTCAGCTCCGCCAAGCCGGCCGCCGACGCCAGAATCCGCAGGACGTCCTTCTCCCAGTCATGCAGGGGGCGGACGGGTTGCATGGCAAGTTGCCGTTCGTATTCCGTAGGGACCCTGTCCATTTGTCGGCTTCGCTTTATTGGGCAGCCTGGCGAGCCGACTGTCATAACAGCGGTTCTGTGTCGTGCCAATTATAGTTTCTGCAGCTGAAACGCTCCTGGTGCAGCAAGGCAGCGGGCGGCATAGTGGTGCTATGTCGGACTTGGACCACCGTTTCTTTTTGCAGGCGATTGACCCGCACTATGGCTGCGTGGTGCTCGAGGCGATGTTCGTTGTTGGCGATGTTGCGGAACTCCGCGCGCTGCTCGGTCCGGTTGCCGTTGGCGATCCGGAGCTTCGGGGGGATTACTGGCTCGAAGAGGGTGATCTTGCGGCACTCCGCGAGCACTACGGTGTTGCGTTCGATGGCGATGGGCGGGAAGTGACGCTTGAGCGGTGGCATCCGATGCGCGCGGTGCCTTATCTCGTTCATACGAACAACGAGTTATTCCTGTTGTTGGAGCGGACGAAGAAATTCGCGGGCATGGGCATGGAGTATCCGCCGCTGCAGCACGATGACGAGGCGCTGTTCGATGGTCATGTCGCGGCGGGGGTGCTGCACAAGGAGGTCGAGCTTTGTCCGTTTGCGAAAACCATCAGGACCAAAGACGGGCGCAGCTTCGACGGGTCGCGGTACGTGTACTACACGCTGAAGGGCGAAGAGTGGCGCATCCAGGCATGGAAGCTGCTCGCTGCTTCATTCGAGAAGACCGGATGGAATGAGACTTATGAGCGTCTGGAGGGCATGTTGTTCGGCTACGAAGAGTGGCAGATGGATTGGTGGATCGCCCAGTGGCGCAGACCGCCGGAAATCGTGTTGGAGAACATTGTGGAAGACGCCGCCGACATCGAGCCGTACCGCGGTGGGACCGCAGGCTTGTGACATCGACGAAGGATCATTCGGGTCATTATGAGCATAGCCATGGGCACGGGGAGCATGAGCACCGGGCCCATGAGAACG
>CAZZVF010000440.1:0-2308 GCA_964657355.1 uncultured Buchnera sp. | reverse complement strand
CACCACTGGCGCATATTGCTTGCAGGGGCGGCGCTCGCTGCATTGGCCGCCGGGCCGGCGGCTGCATTGGCCGCCGGACCAGCGCTTGCCGCGGATGCCGTGAAGATCGCGAGTTTCGGCTTTTCGCTGGACAACACGTCTCTCGAGCAATCGTCGCAAGTCGAGATTGCACGGACTGAGCGGATCAGCCGCGCGCTGGCCGCGATGTTGCAGAAATCCGGGCGCTATACCCTCGTCGATACGGCTCCTGCCGCGGACTTGCTGCATGGTCAGACCGACATTCATACCTGCAATGGCTGCGAACTGGCCGTCGCACGCAAGGTCGGCGCCAAGTTGGCTGTCTATGGCTGGGTGCAGAAGGTCAGCAACCTGATCCTCAACCTGAACATCGTGATCGAGGACGCGCAGACCGGGCGCACCGTCACCGGCGGCAGCGTGGACATACGCGGCAACACCGACGAGAGCTGGGATCACGGACTGAAATTCCTCCTCGAGGAACACGTATTCCCTCGATAGTCCGACCGACCCTGGTGCCGGTGGGGAACCAGGGTCGGTCGGCAGTGCGGCTTACTTCAGCGACGAGAGGTAGGCGATGACGTTGTCGCGGTCGCTCTTTTCGGGGAGACCCGCGAAGATCATCTTGATACCGGGGATCGTCTGACGCGGATTGGTCAGGTAGACGTCCAGCGTGGAGGCGTCCCAGGTGCGGTTGGCGCCCTTCATCGCATCCGAATACGTGTAGGTATCGAGCGTGCCCGCCTTGCGCCCCACGACACCCCACAAGCTCGGTCCGATCTTGTTCTGACCCTGCACAGGGGCGTGGCAGATGCTGCACTTCTTCTGGAACAGTGCCTGTCCGGCCGCGACATCGCCGGCGGCATAGGCGGGCGCCGAAGCCACGCCGGTGGCGAGCAATACTGCCCCCAGGATCGTCAATTGCATCATTTGGCGCATCATTTGGTCGGTCCCCATGTTCTCTCGGCTTATGCCGCCATCGCTGGCCAGTCTCAATCCCGGCAGGCACGGCATTCACTCAACCTAAAGACTAAGGCGACTTTGCGGTTGGCAAGGGAACCATTGCTGGATTTGCACGGCCCCTCCCCCGAAAGGCCTAGTCGCCACCGGGGCGCGCCGCCCCTAAGGTCAGCCTGCCGCGCCTGCCGCGCGCATCGTCACAAGCCAGATCCTTGAGCGAGACATCACAACAGTCGGCGTCTTGGCGACGGTGCACCCACCCTGGGCGGCTCCGCCGATATGCGTCGCGGGGGACAGAGAATGTCAGAATCAGTGAACATCCATCCATCGGTCGATCACGGCGTGCATGCCGGCTCCGGCAGCTTCTCGGGCGGCACGCTCAGCTGCCTGTGCACGGATCGTCCGGTAAAGGTCCGCGTCGAGGGTGACGTGGCGTATAACCACGTCTGCGGTTGCACCAAGTGCTGGAAGCCGGAAGGCGCCAACTTCTCGATGGTCGCCGTGGCGCCCTCCGACAAGGTGAGCGTGCTCGAGAACGGCGACAAGCTCGCCGTGGTGGACCCGTCCGCCCTCATCCAGCGCTACGCCTGCACCGCATGCGGCGTCCACATGCACGGGCCGGTGGAGCGCGAGCACGCGTTCAAGGGCCTGTCGTTCGTGCATCCGGAGCGCTTCGCAGAGCCGGGGTCGCTGGCACCCGGCTTTGCCGCTTTCGTGTCCTCCATCATCGAATCGGGTGTGAAGCCCGACCACATGGAAGCCATTCGCGGCCGGCTGAAGGAACTCGGTCTCGAGCCATACGATTGTCTCTCGCCGGGTCTGATGGACTACGTGGCGACCTGGGTGGCGAAATCCACCGGCAAGCTGCCCGCCTAGGGGCAAACCGGTCATTGGCGCAATTGCGGCCTGCCCGGGATCAGCCTAGGCTTGAATTGGCGCTGCTCCGGGACAAGTCTGGAGAGCGACAAAATAAATCAATCAGGAGGTTACTCATGAGCTGGAAATCCCCGAAGATCGTCGAAATCGCCCTGGGCGCAGAGATCAATTCCTACGCCTGCGCCGAAGCGAAGAAGTAAGACGAACCGGCCGCCGCGGGTGACCGCGGCGGCCGTTTTTACGTTCGGATAGCCGGGACGCCCTCCCCCAAATCGCCCAGGTTCGACCGAATGGGCGGTCAAAAGAATAAGCCGGTCGCGGGAGCGATCCAAATTCCTGATACAAACATCACCGGTGCAGCCAGCGCCTTGGGGGACACGGCCGGTTCCAGGGTTCCGGCGCCGCTCGGCATGCTGCTCGAGCTCTGGGACGCGCACCAGGCGCGCCTGTCGTTCGA
>CAZZVF010000439.1:0-2333 GCA_964657355.1 uncultured Buchnera sp. | reverse complement strand
ACCATCGCAGCCTCAACACCGGCCTCGACGAGGCGTCTACACAGGCGATCGCCCAGGCCATCGCTGCCGGCGCAAGGGCGGAAACGGTCACCATCGTGGACCTCGACACCACTGCGCTAGCCTACATGCCCGGAAAAGCCGTCAGAATCCGCGCAAAGGCCGCTGGAGACCTCGTCTAGCCGGCCAGGGACGGGGGTGGCTCACAAATTGCTTAATACGTGAGCGGCGGCTCGCAGGTGATCGTTCAAGACGAAGCCTGCACTTCCAGAGCTGAGTCTTTCCCCCGGTTTGAGGTGCTGAATGCGCACGGAGAGAAAATCCAAGCGTGTGTTGGACAGGATCGATCTCAATATATTGCGCCTGCTGCAGGAGAACGCTCGGGCCCAAATGAAGGATGTTGCGGAACGCGTTGGGCTAACCAATGCTCCGTGCATCGATCGCGTGAGGCAGCTTGAGCGTCATGGTGTTCTGACGGGCTTTCACGCCCGCGTCGACCCGAACGCCTTGGGCCTGGACTTATTGGTTTTCATCGAAATTACCCTGGTCGATAAATCCGGAGATCAGGTATCCCACTTCAAGCGCGAAGTTCTGAATATTCCGAATGTTCTGGAGTGCCACTGGGTGTCCGGCAACTATGATTTTCTACTTCGAGCGCGCCTTCACGACATTGCGGACTACCGCGATCTGTTGAACAAGATTCTGCTTAAGTTGCCTGGGGTCAAGCAGGTAAACAGCTCTGTCGTCATTGAAGAGATGAAGAATTCAATCGGTTTGCCCATTGACTTCAGCGCACTGGACTGAGAGCCGAAGGGGTCATTTGCAAGCGACGGGCGTGTAGGAATCGTTTTGCCGGGCCATGTGCCGCGCATTCTCGAAGGCCGGGGCGATCAAGCGCGTGCATCGAATTTGCGGATGGCGGCGGCCATCTGGGAGAGGGCCAGCACTTCATCGACGGCGCCGAGGCGAATGGCTTCCATGGGCATGCCGAAGACGACGCAACTGGCTTCGTCCTGGGCCAGGGTGTGCGCGCCCCGGTCGTGCAGCAACTTCATGCCGCGTGCGCCGTCGTCACCCATGCCGGTGAGCAGGATGGCGAGGACATCGCCACCCGCGCACTCGGCCGCGGAGCGGAACAGGACATCCACCGACGGCTTGTGGCGATTCACCGGGGGGCCGTCCGCCACGACCGCGAAGTATCGGCCGCCTGCCTCGCGCAGCTGAAGATGCAGGCCGCCCGGCGCGATCAGCACCAGGCCGCGTTCCAGTCGGTCGCCATTGCGCGCTTCGCGCACGCGCATCGCGCAGGAGCGGTCGAGCCGCTGGGCGTATGCCTCGGTGAACTTCTCGGGCATGTGCTGCACGATGGCGATGCCCGGGCTGTCGCTCGGCAAAGCCATCAGAACCGACTCGATGGCCTGGGTGCCGCCGGTGGAACTTCCCAGCACAACCGGCTTGTTCATGGAGAGGGCGTGCAGGCCCAACACCGCCGGAGCCGACCTGACCCCCACGTTTCCCGGCAAGCCGGGTCGTGGCACTGCCACGGCGCGCGGACGCGAACGGGCCGCCGTCTTCAGCGCCAGTACCAGCTCGCGGCGAGAGTCCTCGAGAAACTGCTTCAGACCCAGGCGCGGCTTGGCGACCACGGCCACCGCGCCGGCCGCCAGCGCTTCCAGCGCCACCTGGCTGCCGTGCGTGCCGAGTGTCGAACAGATGACGGTGGGGATCGGCGTTTCGCTCATGAGCTGGCGCAGGAAGGTCAGGCCGTCCATGCCTGGCATTTCGATGTCCAGCAAGAGGACGTCGGGCGGCGTGCGGCGGATCACCGGCCCGGCGATCAGGGGATTGGGCGCGCTGCCCATCAATTCGATCTCGGGGTCGCCGCACAGCAGGTGCATGAACGCCTGCCGCACCACCGCGGAGTCATCGACCACATAGACCTTGATCGCCACGGCGCTCAGACCTCCACCGCGTGCACCTGCGGCGCCGTGTGGCCGACGGTCCAGCGCAGCCGCCGGTAGACAGCGCCGCCGACATGGTGCGCCACTATGGGGATGCCGTCCGCCGCCAGCGCGTCGAAGACCCACTGCACGTTGTCGTCGCCGACGCTGGCGTTCTGAACGAGGTCGGGAAACATGTTGCCGCCACCGTAGACATAGGCCTCGCAGAAACGCGGAACGATCGCGTTGTCGTGCAGTAGCCGGTACATGCCGGCCAGCGCCACGTCCGCATAGGCCGCGCTGTGGCCCGCGGCATGCGGGGCCGGGCGCGCGTGCACGATGTGGCACATCACGCCGACCGTGCGGCGCGGGTCGGTCAGCACCACCGCCACACAG
>CAZZVF010000438.1:232-2412 GCA_964657355.1 uncultured Buchnera sp. | reverse complement strand
CCGTTGACCGAGCAGCCATTGTCCGTGGCCGACCGCCCGCTGATCCTGCTGGTGGACGACGAGCCGCAGATCCATCGCTTTCTGCGCCCGACGCTGGAGGCCGCCGGCTACGAGGTGGCGCGCGCGGAGAGCGGCGAGGCGGCGCTCCGCGAGGCGGCCTCGCGGCCACCGGCGCTGATCCTGCTCGATCTCGGCCTGCCGGATCTGGACGGGCAGGAGGTGCTGGCCCGGCTGCGGGACTTTTCGGCAGCCCCGGTCATCGTGCTGTCGGCGCGCGACCGGGCGCACGAGAAGATCAAGGCGCTGGACGCAGGGGCGCAGGACTATGTCGAGAAACCGTTCGACATGGGCGAGTTGCTGGCCCGGCTACGCGCCGCCCTGCGCGACACGACGGGACGGCCGGAGCCGAAGACGCTGTTCGAATTGCCGCCCCTCGTGGTGGACCTGCACCGGCGGCTGGTGAGTGTCGCCGGTGAGGCCGTGGCGCTGACCCGGCGCGAGTACGAGCTGCTGGCTTTTCTGGTTAAGAACGCGGGGCGGGTCTTAACGCATCGACAGCTCCTGAATGGAGTTTGGGGCCCGGCTCACACGGCGGACGTGCAATATCTGCGCGTGTATATTGGTCATTTGCGGCAAAAGCTGGGCCAGGAGGCGGGAACCAGGCTGCTGACCGAACCGGGGGTCGGCTACCGGCTGGAGGACGGGAGCTGAATCACAAAGGTAAAGATGCCGTTGAAATGTCGCAGTCCGTTCGCAAAACCTTCGACCAGGGCTCCAAGTTTCTAATGTTATCTTTCCATTAACGTAACAGCCGCTCATGTGCGTAACGGGTCACAGACGATCACGAGAAGTTCAGGTTAAAAGATCGCCACCAATGGTCCGGTGGGCGCCCCATGTCTTATATTCAACCTGAAGCTGAGAGCGTTGTGGTTGTATTCCGGGCGCGTCAGCGAACGCTTGGCGGGTTCACCGCCCGGGACCGAAGCGACATGGAACGTTGCCAGGAGGCGCTGGAACGCGCCGGATACGACCGTGTGGTGACACACGAGCCGGAATGCACCGATCCGCCGGAAATCGGCGGGTTCATCAGCATCCATCATTGCGGCGAGCCGTGGGCCCGCTTCGGCATGGCCCGGGTCGGCGCATCCATCACGGTATGGTCGTGCATCAGCGGCGCGGATGCCGGCGCGTTCGGCTCGGTGATTGCGGCAATGCGGGCGACGTTCCCCGAGTGCGATTTCGGCTCCGATCCCGAGGTCTCGACGAATTGGGGAACGCTGGTCCCACTCTCCCTGGTGTCCTAGCCCGGGTGTCTTAGGCAGGGTCTCCTAAGCGGGCGCGGGCTGGCTGGCTTTCGCGCGATCGACCACTGCGTTGAACTTGCGCAGGCGCGTCTTCATCAGGAGCCATGACCCGCGGGTTGCCAGCCTCGAGAGGCGGCCGCGCGGCGGCAGGCCGATGGCTTTCAGGATCATGCCGATCGCCCGCTCGAAATGGCCGAAGCGATACATCGCCATGGCGCGGGACATGTATCCGGCGATGCATTCCTCATGCTTGTAGGGCGCTGCTTCCGGCTGGTTGCCGCAGTAGAAGGCGTAGGCCAGCTCGTCGTCCTCGCTCTCGCCGATGCGCCCGGCGGCGATACGCAGGCGCTGCAGGACGCCGATATGCTCGCGCGTCAGGTAGCGCTTCAGGTGGTCGTAGAACAGCTTGAAGTGGCGAAATTCATCGGCGGCGATGAGCTTGCAGATGTGCTTCAGCACCGGCTCCTCGGTGCTGTCGGCCAGCGCCGAATAGTAGCTCGAGGTGCCGCTCTCGACCATGCAACGGGCGATGAGCTCGCCGGTGCGCGAGCCGCGGACCGAGCTTTCGGCCTGGAGCAGAGGTAGGTTGTAGCCGGCCTTGTAGCGGGCGAAGGCGGCTTCGAAGTCCCAGCCGGGGTCGGCCAGGCACGCCCAGCGGCCGAGCGTGTCGCCGTGCTGCACTTCCTCGACCGACCACAGATCGGCGGCGCCGCGGAAATCCGGGTCGTCGTGGAAGATGCGGTTCAGGTAGGTGCCGTAATCGACGCCGTTGCGCTCGACCATGGCAGCCGCCTTGACCAGCGGGATCAGGTCGGGATCGACCTTCGACGCCTCGAACTGGTCCCAGGCCACGTCTTCGATCCGCCAGTGCTTCAC
>CAZZVF010000438.1:0-222 GCA_964657355.1 uncultured Buchnera sp. | reverse complement strand
ATTGGGCCGCAGGCCGTGCCGGCGGTCGACGCCGCTGTCGGCCGAGCAGCCGATTTGCGGGCATGTGACTTCAAACGGTAGCAATCCGCCAGCGGTTGAAAAAGTCTGGAGCGGCTCCCTACCATGCTGTTGCTGCGGCGCCACAAGAAGCTGGCGTGAATCTTTGGCGCAAGATGCTCAATCCGGTCCGCGTCGCAGGTAGCCGCGTTCGCGGCCGACGGC
>CAZZVF010000437.1:0-2422 GCA_964657355.1 uncultured Buchnera sp. | reverse complement strand
TTCGCCGCCGAGATCGTGCCGGCATTGGCGATCTGCGAGAAAACGATACCGAAGCCTGCGATCCTGGCTCCGGCCTGATTGACCACCGGCACATTCGGAAACAGGCCGCCGGACGTCAGTTCCTGGAACAAGCCGCCCTGCATCTGGATCGTGCCGGCGTTGGTGAACACCGTGGAGCCGGCATTGGGCGCGGAATAATAGTCGTAGAGCGATATCTGGAAGCTCGAGCCCGCACCCACCGAAATGGTGCCCGTGTTGGTGAAGCCGGTTCCCGCATCGAGCACGCCGCCGCCCAGCGAGGACGCAATGGTGCCGGCGTTGGTGAAGAAGCTGCTCGCAAGGGTCAGCGTTCCACCGGCGAGGGACGAGAGGATCAGCCCATCGTTGACAATGGTGTCGCTCCACCGTCCAAGCGAAGCATCGCCGAGCGTGCTGAAGAGCGAAGCGGTTTTCACCGTGGCATGCGCGCCCAGCGTGAGCGTGGTCGACGCAGCGGTCGCCAGTTCCGGCGCAGGCAGGCGCTGGCCGCCATACATGATGCCCGGACTGCCGATATTGATCGTGACGTTGTCCAGGGTCTGCGTCGTGGTGGAGATCAGCCGCGCCCCCGGGCCTGTCAGCTGGATGGTGCCGGGCGTGCTGCCGTTCAGGGCCGTCAGGTTCAAGCCGTCCGCCAGAGCGAGTTGGGCGAAAGGGCGGCTGAGATCGAGCGTGCCGCGATAGGAAACGCCGTCCAGCCGGGCATTGCCCTGGCACATCAGCCCGCTGCCCGTGTCCATGATCGTGCCGCCACGCAGCGTGCCCGTGAGGTTGAGTTGGCCTATCAGGCTGCCGGTTCCCACCGCGAGCGTGCCGCCGGTGGAGTCCAGGATGCCGGATACGCCGAGCGTCGCATGCGACAGCACCATGTGGCCCAGCCCGGCCAGAGTGCTCGAGCCGGCGATCGACAGCGCGGCATTCGTGACGCTGATCGTGCCGGTGTTGGAGAACATCGCCGCCGACAGCGAGAGAGTGTCGCCGTTGCTGACGGCTATGGTGCCCGCGTTGATGAAATCCGCGCCGCCCAGAGTCAGCAAGCCGCCGGAGACCGCGCCGCTGATGCTGCCGAGATTGAGGATTGCGTCGCCGGCGATATCGCTTGCGCGCCCGATGGAAGCGAACGCGCCGGTCGCATGGATCGCGAGCCCCGCACCGAGCGACAGCGTGCTGCCGCCGCTCCTTGTGTAGTCGTGCAGCACGTCGATCGTGGCGGCGGTCGCGGCGGCGCCGAGCGCGACCTGGGCATGGTCGAACACTTGCGTGCCCTGAAAGGCGAGAACGCTGCCGGCGCCTGTGATGTTGGCCGCTCCTGCCAGGGAAAGCCCGTCCCTGATGCGGAGATATGCGGAGGCCTGGGTGAGCGCGAGCGTTCCCTGGTAGGACACGCCGTCGAGCAATGCCGTGCCGGAGGTGCCGATGCTCAGCAGACCTGAGGCATCGACGACCGTGCCGCCGCCGATGGTTCCCATCAGGCTGGCGGAAGCGAGCGTGCCTGCGCCCGATCCCGTGCCGAGCGTCAGCGTGCTCGCGGCATTGGACAGCGTGCCGGCAAGGACGATGGCACCGCCATTGACAGTGATGCTGCCGAGTTGGGACGTACGCATGGCGCCGCCAAGGACCAGCGTTCCGCCGGCGACGTTGATGACACCGCTGTTCGACCACACCGGCGTCGTGCCGTAGCCGCCATAGCCGCCGCCGAGCAGGGCGGTCGCCCCGCTGGTGACCGAGAGCGTGCCCGCGTTGGCGAAGGTGCTGACGCCGACTGCAAGCGTGTCGGCATTGCTGATCGCGATCGTGCCCTGATTGACGAAGGTTCCGTAACCGCTCAGCGCCAGTGTGCCGCCGGCAATGGCGCCATTGATCGTTCCCCGGTTGAGCAGCGTATCCGACAGGCCGAGCCCCGGCAGCGGGCTCAACCCATTGGCCGCGAGTGTCGCGTTCTGCCCCGTCTGGTTGATGATCAGCGCGGCGCCGAGCGTCGCCGTGGTGGCACTACTGGCCAGGAACGCGTCGGCGGTTCCGATGACGGAGGCCGCACCGGCATTGCCCAGCGAAATCACCGCCGTGTTCAGCGTCTCGATGCCTTCGAGCAGCAATGCGCTGCCCGCTCCGGTGACGGCGATCGTACCCGTGCCGCCGCCGGCCGCGATGACGTGCGCATTGTCCGTCAGGGTGACGGCACTGCCGGCCGAGGCGAGCGACAAGGCGCCCTGGTAAGTGACGCCGTCGAGTATGCCGGTGCCGGGCGCGAAGTTGAGGCCGCCGCCGGTGTCGAGCACGATGCCATTGAGGATCGTGCCGCCGAGCGCCACCGGTCCGATCGAGGAGCCCGCACTGACGGCCAGCGTGTTGCCCGTGTTGTCGGCGGTGCCGACGATCTCGA
>CAZZVF010000436.1:1301-2442 GCA_964657355.1 uncultured Buchnera sp. | reverse complement strand
CCCCAAGCTTTACCCCATCGACACCGGCCGTCTGCGAAATGTGATTGACGTGGCGGCAAAGGCGATCGACTGGGGTCGCTCGATGCCGAAGGGTTCCGGCCTCGGCATTGCTGGGCACTACTCGTTCGTCAGCTACACGGCTGTGGCGTGTGAGGTCGCGGTCGACGAGAAGGGCAAAGTCGTCGTGAAGCGCGTCGATATCGTGATCGACTGCGGGCCGGTCGTAAATCCGGAAAGAGTCAGGTCACAGCTCGAAGGCGCGGTGGTCATGGGTATGGGCCTCTCGCTGATGTCGAAGATCACGTTCAAGAACGGTAAGGCCGTTCAGAACAACTTCGACGGCTACGAAATCCTGCGGATCGATGCGGCGCCGAAGATCCTCAACGTGCACATCGTGCCTCATGACGATTGGCATATGCCGCTTGGAGGCGTTGGCGAGCCCGGCGTGCCGCCAGTGGCGCCGGCGATCACCAACGCGATCTTCGCTGCCACCGGGCGCCGCATTCGCGAGCTACCGATCGGCAATCAGGCACAGAACGCATAGTCGATGGCGCAATGGTGCCTCCCTAAGCTGGGAGGCACCACGCGACGCACTGGCCCACATCATGCGGAGAGGGCTGAGCTTGAAACGACATGATCGCCGGATGCTGAGGTCAGAGGACGCACATACATCGGTCGCGCGGAGTCATTTCCCGCCGAGTTTACCGCTCGCTTTCGTGATCGCTGACTCACACGCGGCCTCATCGCCTTTGCTCAACGCGACTTTCGCGTCGTTCAATGCGACCTTTGCCTGCATCGCTTGGTCTCCCGTGCCTTGCTCGGCCGGCGGGGCTTCACGGCGGGCCGCCGTTCCCTGACCGCCCGAAGCGCCTGCGATAGACGATTTCGTCTTGGCGTTGCTTTGCGCCTCGAGTTTCGAGATTTCGTCCTTGCAGGCCGCATGTGCCGGACCGAAAGCTGTCGCCATCAACACTGCGGCGACTGCGCCTATGACCTTCATACAGCACCTCTTTCTGGATGAATATGAAAGTCCGCGGGGGTCTTTCCGTTCCTGTAATGCTGCAAACGCGTCGGAGGATGCGAACGGATGGCCTGCCAACGCCTTCATCGGATCTCGTCGGCATCGTGACGCTGGAAAAGG
>CAZZVF010000436.1:0-1201 GCA_964657355.1 uncultured Buchnera sp. | reverse complement strand
GATCTCGTCGGCATCGTGACGCTGGAAAAGGACCGCCTGGTGCGCTTGCAGCAGCCCTACGAGGCTCTGGAGCCTCGGACCGGTTGCGTTTGCAAAGGCGGCAAGCACTTGTGTGACGCTTCGAGTGCGTGCTCATGGCGGGGATGGTCAAGCCGCAGGCAAACGAGAGCACCTCAGCACGTAGCGTCGTCATCTTGTTTGCGGGGCTCTTTGTCGTTGAAGGGCTCTGCGCGCTGACCGGCTTGCAGCGCCTGCCGTTCGATCATTACGGGAAGGACGTCGCCGGCTGGTCGGCGACCCATCTTGCGAGCATGCATGCCTTGCTAGCGCTGCCGTGGGCGGTCAAACCGATCTACGGCGCCCTATCAGACAATGTGCCGTTATTCGGCTCGAGGCGCCGCTCGTATCTCGTCGTCGCCAACGCCCTTGCCGCCATTGCGTGCATAGTGCTCTGGCTCACGTTCTCACAGCTCAGCGTGATGGTGTGTCTCTTCGTCTTGAGCATAGGGATGGCGCTTTCGAGCGCGGTCGCAGGTGGTGTCCTCGTCGAAAGCGGGCAACGGCACGGCAATTCAAACCAGCTGGTGACACAGCAATGGCTCTGGTACGGCTTGGCTAACCTCTCCGCGCGGCTCGGCGGCGGCACGCTTGCGGGACACCTGGCGCCCGCGGCCGCGCTCCAGGCGGCAGCGCTCATTCTCGTTGTCCCGCTGCTCGGCGTCATCCTTCTGACCTGGAAACTGACGCCGGAAGCGCCGCACGCCGCGACGCGCAAGGATCTACGCTCCATCGTCCATGACATGAGCGCGCTGGTCAGATCGCGGGAGCTGCTGCTGGTCGCGGCCTTCCTGTTTTGCTTCGCCTATAATCCGGGGCTCCACACGCCGCTCTATTTTCACATGACCAACGATCTCGGCTTCAGTCAGGCGTTCATCGGAAAGCTCCAGGCGACCGGAGCTGCCGGCGCCATCGTCGGTGTTCTTATCTGCCGATGGCTTTCGAAGCGGCTGCGCATGCGCACGATGTTTTACATCTGCGTCGGACTTGGCGTGATGACGGCACTCGCCACCTTCGCGCTCGTTGACGAAACGCTGGCTCTGATCGTCTATTTCGCCACAGGCATTTCCGGGGCCTTCAGTCTGGTCATGGCTGCCACTTTGGCGGCCGAGGTCTGCCCTGGTGGGCAGGAGGGCCTATGCTT
>CAZZVF010000435.1:0-2466 GCA_964657355.1 uncultured Buchnera sp. | reverse complement strand
CAGACCAGCATCGTTTGCGTCGGCAGGCTTGATCTAAGGCTACGCATACAAATCCTCCGGCACAACACAATGCGTCCGGCCGCTGAGCTGCGCAGCCGCAATCGCTTTAATACCGCCTGGTCAAGTAACAATATCGGCCGGATACGCAAATCAAAAAGCAGACAGGCCACAGCAATAACGCAAGTAGGAAATTCCTAAAGGACCGCCGCAGGTTGCACCACTCACTGTTGTGCTCGTGAGGCCAACAGGATCGCACCTGCCCGTTCCAGGCAGCTCCCGCGATCCGCGATGCAGCCGCCCTCGAGCCACCAGGCCCTGACTGCACGGAGGATCTCGCCCATCATCGGCCCGGGTTGCAGTCCCAGCTTCAGCAGATCGCGTCCTTCGAGGGGGAATACCGGGCGGGGTTCAGCCGCCAGCCAGCTTCGCAGCGCATCCCAGTCGCTACCGAATCCGCAGGCGAGCCAGGTGCGGTCGATCAGAACGGAAGCTGGGTCGGCGGCAAGCAGCCGGCGGCGTGCGAATGCATCCTCACCGGGGTTCGGTAGTGCGACCGCCCGCATGGCCGTGAGCCTGTCCCGTTCGGCGCCGGACAGCTTCAACCGTGTAGCGAGCGAGGTGGCATCTCCGGTGGCGAGTGCCGCGAGCCGCAGCAGCGGATCGGGCGGCGCTCCGCCGGCGATCATCCTGGCGAGCCGTGCAGGCTCTGAGCCGTCCGGAAACAGGGCTGCCAGAACACCGGTCCGGTCCATCTCGGCGACTGCCCCGGCCGGGTCGGGCACGGCCAGGATGCGTTTCAGTTCGCTCCAGACGCGTTCCGCCGATAGCTGGCCGATGAAGCGCGCCTGCACGGTGATCGCCTGGATTGCATCCGCGTCGGGATCGCCGGCGCCGTAACGCGCGTGGAACCTGAAGAACCGCAGTACCCGCAGGCGGTCCTCGATGATGCGCTGCCCGGCGTCGCCGACGAATTTCACGCGCCGATCCGCAAGGTCCTGCCGGCCGCCGAAATGATCGTGCACCGTGCCGTCGCGGTCCATCGACATGGCGTTGATGGTGAAATCACGTCGCGCGGCGTCTTCTTCCCAACTGTCGGTCCAGACGACCTGCGCGTGCCGACCGTCGGTTTCGACGTCGCGCCGCAAGCTGGTGATCTCGAACGGACGGCCGCCGCTCAGCGCAGTCACCGTGCCATGCGCGATGCCGCTGGGAATGCTCCTCAGACCCGCCGCCGTAAGCGCCTCGACGACCTTCTCCGGCGCGTCCGGCACGGCAAGGTCGATGTCCGTCACCGCCACGCCGGCCAGCGTATCCCGCACACAGCCGCCCACCAGACGCGCCCGGGGGAGGGCCGCCAGAATTTGCGGCAGGCCGCGGGTCGATAGGATGCCGCTCCTCATGAAAGCGGGCTCGGGCTGGTCCGTCATGTGGGTTTGTCCGTCATGGCGGGGCCTTGCCCGAGGCGCCCGAGACTGTTTCGCTGCTGCCCGGCCATTGCGCGGGAACGTAGCGGCCGACTACCGCCCTGTGCTCGCCCATCCAGAATAGCCCGAGACCGATCACCAACAAGCCCACCACGGAGGCGATGATGCCTCTCCGGCTCAGGCCACGCACGCCGTACAACCAGGCGACGACGATCGCCACAGGCACCATCAGCAGCGCCCACTCGGCGTAGCGCATCAGCCGGCGCTCTCGGCCACGGCAATGGACGCCGCTTCGAACACGGTCTTTCGCGCCCTGATCTGTCGCCGCATGCGTGTCGCCAGTACCTCGATGAGCCGCCACGATACCCAGCCGAGAAGCAGTGAAAGCAGCATGATGCCGGCATAACACGGCAGGTGGTCAGTCACCGTCGGGACTGACAACGCGAGGATGGCCACCTGGCTCACGTAGCAGTCATAGGTCAAATCACCCAAATGATGGTCCCAGCTTCGCGGCCTGATGCGCACGCGGCCAGCAACAGCAGGATGCTCGGCAGCACGCCGCCGGCGATCTCGGGCGTGTATCCCAGCAAGAAACGCCCGTTGATCCAGGCTGACAGGAGGCCAGGTGCGTGACGCCCAGCAGCACGCGGTCCAGATAGAAGCGCCGCAGGTCGCCAGGGCGCCCTTGCAGCATGCGCGCGCCGAGTGCCGACATGCCGTAGCCGGACACGATGAGGAACCCGACGGCGCAGGAGATGCCCCAGCGGAAGCCCCAGGGCCACCACTACGCATGGTGGAGCGCCACGATGGCGGCGACAGCAGTCTCAGGCTTCCAAGCATCTATGCTCCGGTTCGGGCCCGGAAGTGCCTTTCGGCTCCCGTGCATCGGACCGTGTTAGAGCGCGCTTGCATGCCTTGCCACCTGAGAAATCACGTGGCCCTGCCATGCCACTGGCCTTTCGAGGGCGGCGACCCAATCTCAAAGCCGCAAAGGGGTCCTGATGTCTGAAGTCCTGACGCGGCCGGCGTCGCCGGTCGCGTT
>CAZZVF010000434.1:0-2489 GCA_964657355.1 uncultured Buchnera sp. | reverse complement strand
CGAGCGCAGCGACGAGCCGGGAATCTCGGTGCAAGCGGCCGCGCACGCCCGGCGACACCGGGCCCATCACCCGCCGGATGTGCCCGGCAGCGTGATAGAGACCGAAATAGAGTGCGAACGCCATCAGCGGCGACACCAGCACGTAGAGTAACGAGAGTCCGGCGAGTTCGAAGCAAGCGCGTCTGCGGGCGGTGCGGTCCGGCGTCGAAACTGCCCGCGACCACACCAGCCAACCGCATGTGACGCAGGCCCACGTGATCGCCAGCACGCTCCAGCCGACCCACACAAATGCCGCCCAGTCGCCGGAAACGGCAGCGCGGACGATCGGTTCCAATGCCGGGCGCGCGACCAACGCGGGCATCAACACAGGTGCGCCGCCACGCACGAACCGTGCAGCGAAACTTTGCAAACGCGACGAGCGCCACGCGCCGTCAAACGCCTCACCGAAGTGCCAGAGCGACAAGCCCAGCAACAGCATCAGCGCGACGCCGGGCATCGAACGCAGCGCCATCGCGGTGATGATCATGGCCACCAGGTACAAGGCACCCGCAACGCGTCGCGCGCCGCGTGTCCTCAGGTGTCGCACCATCAACAGCACGTCGAGCACCCCGTGCAACATGCCCAGGCTGGCCACCAGCAGGATGAGCAGGATCAACCCGGCTTGCGGCTTCAGCCGGTCCAGCCACAGAAGCGCGATGGCCGCAGTGACAAGGGCGGCCGCCATCGCCTCTTTTCGGATCGGCAGCGACCGCGTCATTCGACGCCGCCGGCGCTGGCGAAAAGCACACCACTCGGCGAGCGCGGTTTCACGAGCGCCCGCAAAAAAGGCCGCTTCGGAAGGCTCGCGACGACAGCAGCGCGGTCGCGCCAGCTCGCGTGACCAGAGAGGAAACGGATCAGCCGCTCGGGTGGCGTGTGACGAAACATCGTCAGAAAGAGCTGCGGCGCCGCCGACCAATCGGCCGCCAGCACTCGCAGGAAGAGCCGGTCCATCCACACGTCGACCGCCGCACGGCGAAACGGCTGCAAAGCCCGGCGCGACGCATCGCAGGTCATCGGGAAGTTGCATTGGCCGATCTGGTCGGCCAGCCGCGCGCAATGCGCCAAGGTTTCTAGAAATGCAAAACCGGTTGAGGGCCGCAGCGTGCCCGCCGCCCTTCCGACCGTGACGATCGGCCCGTGCACCGGGCCGGAGGCCACCGGATCGAGCGGCAGGCTGCCACGCTCTTCGTACACTTTGCGATAGCCCGGGTTGGCCCAGCGGCGCGCGATGTAGCTCTCGAGTTGAGCGGCATAGTCGTGGTGCAGGCCAGGGGCGGAGACCCAGGTCGTCTCGACCAGGGCTCGGCGCGGACCGTACGGCAGTACGTAGAAGAAATGCAGGCCGTCGTCCGCGGGCTTGAAATCCATCAAGTCGAGCGTCGCGGCCTCGAACACATCGGCGTGCGTTTCTATTTCCCAACCCACGAAGTGCTGCGCCAATGTCGGCGGCGCGGTGGCTGTGCCCGGCCGCGCGTCGATCAGCAGGCTGGTTTGCAGAAGTTCGCCGTCGGCGAGGGCCACCCGGCATGGCCAGCCCGCGCTGGCGCTGAGCAGCGCCGTGCCGAAGCGCAGCTCGATGTTCGGACATTCGACGAGCTGTGCCAGCGCATCGGCATAGAACACATCGGCGTCGATCGAGCGGTAATGCGAACGCCCGACGCTGCCCACCGCTTCGCCGCCGTCGTCGGTTACCCGCCACCGCGACCATGCGGCGCGTTCGAGGTGCGCCAGGCGGTGCGATCCATCGGACCAGAAACTCCAGGTGCGATCACGCTGGTACCGCGTGCGGGGCTCGACGAGCAGGATCTTCAGATGGGCGAAGCGCGGCTGCGCAAGCTCCAATGCCATCGCCAGACCGGACAGGCCGCCGCCGGCGATGACGATGTCCCATCGCGCGTTCGGCGATGTCATTTCAGTGTCGAGTGAAGCGCGCACATCCTCAGCCCGGTAAGCCCGGGAACGGGGGCAACGCACTGAGCCACGTCATGACCGGCCGCGCCGTCGTGGCGGCACGCGGCAGGGGTTCGCTGAGGAGCAGCGGTGCAATGAGCTGCAGCTTCTCGAGCGCGCCCAGGTGGGTGCGGCCTTGCCAATAACGCTGCGCGCCTCGTTTCAATATCTTGCGACCGATGCCGCGGTACAGCACCAGCGCCACGCGTACGGCGCGGCGGTTCGACGCCGGGATCAGCCGCAGCCCAAGTTCGCCAAAATCGTAGAAGTCTTCGGCCAGCGCGAGCAAGCGCTTGATGCAGGCGAAGGCGCGCTCGCGCGCCGGGGCATCGGCTGGTTGCCGCAGCTCATCGTCAGCAACGCCATAGCTCGACGGAACATATCGGCGCGCACGCGCAGCGTCTTCGACGACGTCGCGGGCCACGTTGGTCAGCTGCATCGCGATGCCAAGCGCCAGCGCATGCGGATCCGCCGCGGCCGGCGCGCCGAGCAACGGC
>CAZZVF010000433.1:0-2502 GCA_964657355.1 uncultured Buchnera sp. | reverse complement strand
TGCCAGGGTCGGCAGTGATCGTGCCGCTGAAACGCTGGAACGTTGCTTGAATTGGAAACAGCCCGAGTACGAGCGCTGTGTACCCGATACTGGCTGATCCCGGCACGAGTGGAATTTCGATGATCGCCGCGCGTGCCGGCATCGCGGCAGCGGCGAAGACGACGGCGACGACGAAGTTGCGCTTGAGGGCGAATGCGGCGATGCGGGTCACGTCTCTGAAGGTCTCGATCACTGCGTGAAGAGGGCTTGCCCCTCTGATCATTTCGGCTCTGCCAGAGGTGGACTTCGAAAAAATCGGTCAGCTTCAACCATTGTGCATCCGTCATTAACTTGCGTAGTTGATACTGATGCCCGCGGCGCTTTGTCAGCGGGCTGGATGAGGTGCGGTAATGGGCCTGGCTGGGAAGACAGCGATTATC
Organism: uncultured Buchnera sp.; assembly: GCA_964657355.1. Lineage (GTDB taxonomy): Bacteria > Pseudomonadota > Alphaproteobacteria > Acetobacterales > Acetobacteraceae > BOG-908. Next base: position 2,083 of record CAZZVF010000433.1, on the reverse strand, counting down.
ACCGGATCAACGAGCGGGATCGGGTTGGGCATCGCTCGTGCATTGGCGGCAGACGGGGCTTCGGTCATGCTAAACGGGTTCGGCGATGCAGGAGCAATAGAGGTACTTCGCTTGGACATCGCCAGCAAGGCGCGTGGCACCATTCGTCACCATCCGGCCGACATGAGCAAGCCGGACGAGATAGCGGACTTAATTCGCACTGCGCATGAGCAATTGGGGAGCGTCGACATCCTGGTGAACAATGCCGGCATTCAGCACACAGCGTTGATCGAAGACTTCCCGCCGGAGCGGTGGGATGCAGTGATCGCAATCAATCTGTCGGCTACCTTTCACGCCACGCAAGCGGCAATACCGTTTATGAAACAGCGTGGGTGGGGACGCATTCTCAACATTGCGTCGGCGCATGGTCTGGTCGCGAGTGCGCAGAAATCGGCTTACGTTGCGGCAAAGCATGGGGTGATGGGGCTGACGAAAGTCGCTGCCGTGGAGTTGGCCGAGTATGGGATTACGTGCAACGCGATCTGCCCTGGATGGGTGCTGACACCGCTTGTCGCCAAGCAGATCGACGAGCGGGCCACGCGCGCAGGGAGAGGTGCCGAGGAAGAGGGGCGGGCGCTCCTTGGTGAGAAGCAGCCGCTACGGGAATTCACCACGCCTGAGCAAATCGGTGCTTTGGCGGTATTTCTGTGTTCGGAAGCGGCGCGAACAATGACGGGTGTTCCTGTCTCGATCGATGGTGGATGGACTGCGGTCTGATCAACCATTGGGAGGGACCATCTAGAGCTTTTTCCGATCAAAGTGGATCGGCAACAGGCTCTAGCTCTTTGTTTTCGCGAGCATCTTTTATCCGACAGGTTATCCCACTCGGTCGAATGATGCTCTGGCGAGGGGGTTTGGCGGATGAGTGTGCTTGTGACGGGCGTCGCCGGTTTTATCGGCTACCATGCTGCCGACGCGTTGCTTGCGCGCGGCGAGCAGGTGATCGGCGTCGATCGGGTGGACGGGTACTACGACGTCGGCTTGAAGGAGGCGCGGCTTGCCCGCCTGGACCGGCCGGGCTTCCAGCTGGTTCGCGCCGATGTTGGCGACAAGGACGCCATGCTGGGGCTGGCGTCGCCGGACATTACGCACGTGCTTCATCTGGCGGCTCAGGCCGGGGTTCGATACTCGATGGTGGATCCCTATGCCTACGTCATGTCGAATGTCATGGGGCAGGTGGTCATGCTGGAGCTTTGCCGGCGGCTGGATCGCCTCCAGCACTTTACCTATGCCAGCTCATCGTCGGTTTATGGACTGAATCGGGACCTGCCGTTCGTCGAATCGGCCCGTGTCGATACGCCCTCGTCGCTGTATGCGGCGACCAAACGCTCCGGCGAACTCGTCAGCCACGCCTACACCCATCTGTACGGGGTGCCGCAAACAGGGCTGCGCTTTTTCACGGTTTATGGCCCGTGGGGTAGGCCCGACATGGCCTATTATGGTTTTGCAAAAGCGATCGTCGAGGCGAAGCCGGTGACGCTTTATGCCGGCGGCCGTCTTAAGAGAGATTTCACCTTTATCGACGACATTATAGCAGGCGTGCTTGGCGCGCTCGACCGGCCGCCGAAGCCGGAAGAGGGCCCGAGGGTGCTCAACATCGGCAACAACAGGAGCGAGACAGTCAATCGGTTGGTGGAGTTGCTGGAGGGTGCGTTGGGCCGGCGAGCTATCATCCAGGAGGTGCCTCAGCCGGCTGCCGATGTGGCTGAGACGTGGGCGTCAGTGGAGGCGATCGGAGCGCTGACGGGATTTGCGCCAACGACACCGCTGGACGTGGGCATTCCGCGGTTTGCGGCCTGGTTTAAGGAATTTCATGGGGTTTGAAAAAGGGTGTTGACCGCCCCGTCTGCAGGGCCTACACCGCCGCTCTCGCCGACGGGCAGCGACCTTTTGGGGTTGCTTGGTTCGGGTAGGTGAGCTAGCTTCCTCGGCCTCTGCTGAGAGGCGATTCTGAACCGGAAGGCCTATGCCCTGCGATGGGGCGAGGTTCTGATCGGGTTAGTTTGTTCTTTGACTAGTGAATCGGAATGGAAGGGATACGTTG
>CAZZVF010000432.1:0-2509 GCA_964657355.1 uncultured Buchnera sp. | reverse complement strand
CGGCCTCGATCGAGACCGGCTGCATCTCCGCTTGCGCCGCCAACGCCCGTGCCAGCACAGAGGCTACACCGGCCACGTCGGGAATGCCACGCAGCATCGGCTCCGCCCGCGCCATTCTCCAGGGCCGAGCGTGCGGCCAGGCGAGCAGATACGCAAGCTTTTCACTCGCCTGCAGAACCATCGGAATGTCGCCGGTGCCATCGGCATTCACATGCAGGCCAGCCGACGCGATCCGCTCGAACGGCAGGTTCAACGTCGTCGGCACCACGAGCCCGAAGCTGATCGCCACGCGCTTGCTGGTAATGGTATAAAGCGTGCTGCGCTGCAGCGCCCAGCAATACACATTGATGAGCCCGACTGGAACAAGCGCCAGAACGCTCAGCCGCGCCATCGAGGCGGCAATCGCCGGCGCCGCCGCACCCGACGAGATCTGCGTCACCAGGCACCACGCCAGGATCAACACGAAATACGCGCACACCCCGCGGACATGGAACGCATACCGCCGCAGCGAACGCCACTCCGGCGAACCCTGCCACAGCAGCCGCTCCCCGGCCGGCAACGGCCCCGGCAGTCCCCGCACCGGGGAGCCCGCCTTGTCAAACGCCGGCGCCACCCTGCGCACCCGCAGATTGGGAACAGCCATCATAGGATCGGTCCTTTCCGCGCCTGCGTCGCATACAACAGGCCGCCGGCATAATAGCCGGTCACCTTGTCCTCCTCGAGGGCCGTGATGGTGTCCGGATCGCGCAGCGCCGGGACATCGGCGAACTGCGCGCCACGGATCGACGTGACCTTGATCAGCTCCTGCTTCCTGCGGAACGTCGAGAAATGCATCGGCAGCAGAACCTTGCGCGGCGCGATCGCCGGGTCGAGTTCAACCTCGAGATACCGCACGATGTATTCCGACCGGTCGACCCATGCATCGACCACTCTACCCGCGACCACCCCATCGAGCCCGACCACAGCAAACCCGCGCGGATCGAAATCCTCCTCCGCAAGGTAGAAGTCGGCGGCACTGCGCAGCGGCACGATCTTCGGCAGGCCGTCGTCATACGCGGTGTCCGGCCTGTCGTGCCGGCGCGCCCATGCGGCAGGCCCGATACCGTCGATCATCGGATTGCCCGTCGGCTCGAACGGCGCTCCGGGAAATCCCAAGGTCTGAACAGCGGCAAATACTTCCGGCTCCTCCGGCCGCGGTGCTAGTTCGACCGAGCCATCCGGCAACAGGAACTTCTTCGGCGTCGGCAAAGGCGGAAATCCGCGCACCGTCTGCCCGGCGAAATCGGCCACCATCGGGTAGCCCTCGCGATGATCCTCGCGGCGCAGATAGACGATGAGCCCCGCGAAGAACAGCCAGAACGCGTAAAGCGCCAACTGTGCGACGTCGATATATTGGGAGATGGCGCCGTAACGCATGGTGACCTCGTGCTCTGTTATGAGGTTATAGTTTGCAGATCAGCTGGAAAACTCGGGCGACAAGGCGGCAACGCCGCTCCGTCCGCGCAAACTCGCCTGCGGCGCACGCACCAGCGGCCCGACCGCCACCAGTGTCGCAAACAACAGGACGATCTCGATCAGATAGACAACTCCGTAGCCGGTGGCGGGATGGTTCAAAGTCGGCCCGAATACGTTACGTGTGGCGAGCGCGGTGACGCCGTCCCGGATCAACCCACCCGAACCGACGGCGATACCCGCGGCGGAGGCCTGCACGGCACCCCAGATGCCGAGGGCCAGGCCGATCTGCCCGCGCCCCGCCATGCCCATCGCGGCGGTCAGCGTGCAATGCGCGAACAGGCCGCCGCCAAATCCGATCAGCGCCACGCCAAATGCGAAAAGCTGGGATGCCTGCAGGGGCGCTGCAAAGATCACCGAACTGAAAGCCACCACGCCGGCTAGCGCGCCGTAGCCCGCAAGCCGGTACGGATCCGCGCCATCGCCCAGCATCTTCGCCGCCGTGCCGAAGCCCACCAGCCCGCCGGCCGCAAGCAGTGCCGTCAACGCAGTCGTCTCGCCGACCGTCAGATGCATGACCTGGCCGCCATAAGGCTCCAGCAGCACGTCCTGCATGCTGAAAGAAACCGTACCGAAGCCGAGCGCCACCAGCTGCCGTGTCGCATTCCCGCCATTGGCGAAATCGCGCCAGCATTGCAGAAAGCTCGGACGTTCCAGGCTGCGGCTCGTGAGTTCAGGCCGCCGTGGCTCCTGCTGCCACAACGCGGCGACGTTGAGCAACACGGTGGCGACCGCGGATCCCTGCACCACCTGGATCAGCCGTACTTCGCTGAAATGCGCCAGCACCGCACCGAACAGCAGCGCACTGAAGATCATGCCGAGCAGCAACGTCATGCACAGCAGCGCCACCACCTGCGGATGCCGCTCCGGCGGCGCCAGATCGGTCGCCAGCGCCAGCCCGACCGTCTGCACGGTGTGCAACCCGGCACCCACCAGCAAGAACGCCAACGCCGCCGCCGCCTGCCCGACGATCGGCGGCGCAGACGTATCACCCGAC
>CAZZVF010000431.1:0-2533 GCA_964657355.1 uncultured Buchnera sp. | reverse complement strand
GCCACCACCCTGTTCCACCTCGTCATCATGCTCGGCTTCCCGCGCATCGTGCGCCTGCTGCCGCGCGAACGCCGAACCGCAACCCGCATCACCGTCACCTACCAGGATGGCCGGGGCCTGCTCCGGACCATCCTGATCGCCTGCACCGAACTCCGCTCCGCCATCGACCAGGTCCAGCTCGACCGCGACGGCACGCCTCGGGCGGCCGAACTCGCGATCGACCAGGCCGATGACGAAGGTACCGACCTCGTCGGTCCACGCCACGGCACCGTCGCCCTCAGCATGCTCGTCAAAGGCAAACGCCCCATCGCCCACCTCATCGCAGGCCTCAGCGACATCGACGGCGTCCTCAGCGTGAACACCGCCGGCGACGACACCGAGCTGGAATAAAAGCGCTGGGCTGAAGCGGTTCTTTTTTGCAAAAAAGAACCAAAAAACTCTTGTTCGTTAAGGCACCCGTCGGCGGAGGGAGCCGCGTTAGGCTCTATATCTTGAGGCCGAGTCGGCCGCCGACTGTGACGACGAGCAGGTAAAGCCCGAACGTCAGAGCGCACCCTGAAACGAGCGCTATCCAGAAGGGAACACCCGCCCGCATCATCGCGGGTATCGCCAAAAACATCGGTAGAGACGGGATCACATACCAGAACGTCGCCTCGACGTGGCGTCCCATACCGCTTGCGTCGTGCGTTTCGACCCACAGCCAGATCATGCCTACAACGGATGCGAGCGGGAGTGACGCGACGAGCGCGCCCAGCGCGGGTTGCCTGCGCGCTATCGTGGCCACGGAAGCATAAGAATGGCCGACATGACCACTTTGACGGTGAAATATGTCGCCAAAGCAGTGCTTACCTACTGTCCGATGAAACGCTTCAAAGCAGCCCCGAGGCCAGATTCACCGTCAACGCAATGATCACCGTGTTGAACAGAAACCCGAGCAAACCGTGCAACGTCGCCAGCCGGCGGAATTTTCGCGACGTGATCTGTACGTCCGACACCTGGAACGTCATGCCCAGTACGATCGCGAAATAGACGAAGTCCCAGTAGTCCGGACAGTCCTCCTTGGGGAAATCCAACCCGCCATCGAGCGCCTCCGCACCGTCGGACCGGCTGTAATATTCATGCGCGTACCGCAACGCGAACACCACCTGCGTCAGCAGCCACGACAGCACCAGCGTGACGGCCACGATCAGCACCTTCAGCTCCTTCGCCGCCGGCGCCGCGTCTTTCATGCTGCCGAACTCGCCCAGGATCGCGGCAAAGCTCACCGTCGCGCCTGCAACGACCAGCCAGAACAGCGTCCACTCGCCATCCTCCTGCGCCTCCGCTTTCGCCTCCATGCGCGATGGCGGCGTCGTCACGAACAGAATTACGATCATGACGAGATACGCCGCCGCGCCGATGTCCCAGGCAGCGATCGCCCGCGTGTGGCTGCTCAGCCATGGCGGAAGCACCAACAGGCTGACCGCGCCGATGACGATTGCAACGAACAGCCGCGAATGGCCCAGCACGATGCGCGCAAACGGCGACCGTCTTGCCGCGGCAGTCATGCCCGCCGACCGTTTGAACATCCGAACTTCATGAAAACCCCTTCGCCGGCCCGTGTCGCGGGCGACAGGAAGATGCGAACAAATTCAGGCCCGCACCAGCCCGCCCGTCGCCGAGACACCGCTGCTTCCAGGCAGGATGCTGCCCAGAGCAGCCTCGCTGATGCCCAGATGCGGCCCGATCAGCCCTTTCAGCACCGCCCGCAGGTCGGTCGTGGGAGCAAGGTCGCGGTCCTCGAACAAACGGCCCGCGCCGAGGCCCGGCCAGTCCGCGACCACGCGTCCGCCCGCAACCGCACCGCCCATCACGAACGCAGCCCCGGCCGTCCCGTGATCCGTGCCGCCCGAACCGTTGATGCGTGCCGTCCGGCCGAATTCCGTCACCGCCACCACCACGGTGTCGCGCCAGGCATCGCCGAGCGCAGTGCGCAGCGCGCCCAGCCCGTCATCCAGCAGTTTCAGCTGCGTCTCCAACCGGCGCGCCTGGCCGGAATGGGTATCCCAGCCGCCGATCTCCAGCGCCGCCACGCGCGGTCCCGAGGGCGAGGCCAGCAATCGCCCGGCGGCGGCGGCCAGGATGGCGAAGCTCCGGTCGTTGGTCGGATCGCCCATTCCCGCCAGCGCCGACGCCGCCGATCCACGCTGCTTGACACCCTCCGCCAGCGCCGGCCCGATGACCGGATCATGCGCGCTCAAGGTCAGCAGCCGCGCATACAGATCGCCATCGGGCTGGGCGAGGGTTCAGAACTGCGCCGCCCGCTCGGTCTCGCGATGATCGGCGGCCTGCTGATCTCGCAGAGCCTGACCCTGCTGAGTACGCCGGCGCTGTACGTGATTTTCTCCTGTCTGGCCGCGCACTGGAAAAGCTGGCGTGCCCGGCGGCGTGAGCGAGTTCGATCCCGTCGGCTGCTTGTCTCTAGCCGTTGAGCCCGGGCAGCACGTTGCACTTTGGGCCAGGGCAGCCGAGCGGCGCTGGCTGCTTTTCAGGT
>CAZZVF010000430.1:0-2539 GCA_964657355.1 uncultured Buchnera sp. | reverse complement strand
TTAAAGACCTGGTGCGCGAGACCGACATAGTGGCTCGTCTCGGCGGTGATGAGTTCGCAATACTTCAGGCTTGCACAAAGGGGCCTGACGATAGTGCAAGCCTGGCGGAGAGAATTGTCAAGGCGATCAGCACCCCATTCGAGATTAACGGCAGTAATGTAAACATTGGCGTCAGCATTGGCATAGCGCTGATACCCGACGACGGTTCGAAACTTAGCGAGTTAGTGCGCGCGGCCGACCTCGCTCTCTACTGGGCGAAGGCGCACGGCCGTGGGCAGGCTTGCTTCTTCGATCCGTCGATGGACGCTGCGCTACAGGCAGAGCGCGTCCTGGAGTCGGATCTGCGTAAAGCGCTGCAGGATGAGCAGTTCCACATGGTCTACCAGCCTCAGGTAAACATAGCCACTGGAGAGGTTTGTGGTTTCGAGGCACTTCTGCGCTGGAACCATCCGGAGAAAGGCCTAATTTCACCCGCCGAGTTCGTTCCGTTTGCAGAACGCACCGGGCTCATTGTCCCGCTAGGCAAGTGGATATTGCAGCGCGCTTGTGCCGACGCAACGACAATGCCGGGTAACCTGAAAGTAGCGGTCAACCTCTCACCGGTGCAGTTCACGAGTTCCACACTGGTCGAGGACGTCACGACTACGCTCGCAGCCACCGGACTACCAGCGAGTCGGCTGGAACTCGAGATCACCGAGACTGCGATGATGGAGAGCACTCAGGCCATTTTGGCAGTGCTGCACCATTTGCACGATCTCGGCGTTAGCATCGCGCTAGACGACTTTGGTACAGGCTATTCGTCGCTGAGCCATTTGCGGCTATTTCCGTTTGATAAAGTAAAGATTGACCGCTCCTTTATTGCTGGTCTGGGCAAAGCCGGGGGCTGCGATACAATCGTTGGCGCCATCATCGGCCTCTGCACGCAACTTGGGATGACTGTGACCTCCGAGGGGGTGGAAACCAAAACACAACTTCAGCGACTAGCCGATCTGGGCTGCACCGAGGCGCAGGGCTTCCTGCTGAGCCGCCCCTGCAGGATGGAGAACTTGAGCGGGGTCTGTAATATTCTCAATGCCGACCCATACCACGTCTCTGAAGTCGCGACCTTCAAAGGGATACCCGAAACGTCGGGCGTCTGATTCTCATGTTCGCTTTCAAGTCTTGCAGGCACGGTTTTTCGTCCGCTATTGGCGCGGTTGCCGGATTTTGGATGTTGGACTGCGTAGGGAAAGACGCGGCAGCGCAAGACGACGTTTGATCAGGCCGCGTCGTATCACCGAGCCCTGGCGCATCGCCATGAAAGCCAAGCTGGAGACCGACGATGCCAGAGCCCTCGACAAAAAGCGCAAGCACACCGTCGAACAGTGTTCGGCACCATCAAAGCGCCATGGAGTTCGCCCGCTTCCGACTGGGCAGCATCGTAAAAGCCGCCACCGCTTGGACCCTGACCGCACCGGCCTACAACGGCAGGCGGCGACACCGCCTGCAGACCACCTAGAGCGTGATCGGTTCAAGTTGAAGCGTACCCTGAGTTTCGCAGGTAATTGCCGCACTCTTTCGGGCTGAAGGCGTCGAGCAGGGTGCCGATACGATGCCAGACGGCGGCGATGGAACGTTCGTCGGCCTTTCGTAGCAGGGTCTTCAGCTTGGCGAAGACCTGCTCAATTGGGTTGAGGTCCGGGCTGTAGGGCGGCAAGAACACCAGATGCGCGCCGGCGGCACGGATGGCGCGGCGCACCGCTGCTCCTTTGTGGCTGCCGAGATTGTCGACCACGACGATATCGCCGGGTCTCAATGTCGGGATAAGGAACCGCGCCACCCAGGCGAGGAAGATGCGGCCGTTGATCGGCCCATCAATGACGCAGGGCGCGTCGATCCGGTCGTGACGCAGGGCGGCGATGAAGGTCATCGTGGTCCACCGCCCATGTGGCACACGGGCCACCAGGCGCTGACCGCGAGGCGCTCGCCCATGGGTGCGAGTCATGTTCGTCTTTGCCCAAGTTTCATCGACAAATACCAAGCGCCTCGGATCAACCCGGCCCTGATATCGTTTCCAGAAGGCGCGCTTGCGGGCGACGTCGGGGCGCTCCTGCTCGGCGGCGTGCAAGGTTTTTTTTGAAGGTGAGCCCCTCGGCGGCGAGAAACGACCAGACCGCCCCGTAGCTGATCTTGATGCCACGCTCCAGCAGTTCGGCGCGGATGGCGCGCACCGTGAGGTCGGGCGCGGCCGCGATGCGGGCCAGCAACCAGTCCCGTTGCGGCAGCAGAAGCAGACGTCGCCGCCCGCCCATCGGCAACGCGGCGCAATTGCCGGTGCTCCGGTGCCGCCGCGACCACCGCACCACGGTGGCCACTCCCACGCCGAACAATGCGGCCGTCATCCGGCAGCTCCGACCGGCACTCACCGAGGCCACCACACGCTTACGCAAATCATCGGAATACGGTCGGACCATGGGCTGCTGGCCTCCTACCCAGCCAGCATCTTGAGACCGCATGTTCGTGGTCCTTGGTGGCTCGTCCCTTGTCATGCTGGGTCGAG
>CAZZVF010000429.1:0-2574 GCA_964657355.1 uncultured Buchnera sp. | reverse complement strand
CAAAAAAGAACCGCTTCCCCCTTACTCCGCCGCCTCCAGCAAGGACCGCAAATACCCGACATGCCGAGCAAACGCAGCCCGTCCCTGCGCCGTCATCTTTGCGCGGGTACGTGGCTTGCGGCCAACGAAATCCTTGGCAATCGCGATGTAGCCTGCCGATTCCAGGGTGTTCAGATGCGCCCCCAGATTCCCGTCAGTGACCGAAAGCATCGCGCGCAACCGGGTGAATTCCATCTGCTCGCGCGGCGGCAAAGCGTTCAACGCCGCCATGATCCTGAGCCGTAAGGACTGATGGATGATTTCGTCAGCGCCGTCACCATGCGGTAGCTCGCTCATACGGACCGCAGCCACACGCCGCTGCCCACGAGCGCGCTGCCCCCGACCGCTGCCATCCAGATCATGAAATTGTCCGGCAGCGCGAAATAACCGACGAGCGTCAAGGTGCCGAGCGCCACCCCGGCGAGTGCGAGACGCCGCCCCTGCGCCAACCCCATGATGATATAAACCGCAGAGACCAGCAGCGGCACGAACGCCGCCATTTGGCGTGGATCGTGCGGCTGCATGATTACGGCGGTCGCACCGATGAAAGCAAAAAACGTCATGAACACACCTGCGAAGGTGCCGAACTCCGCCCCAGTCAGCGCCCCTGCCTTGTCGTGCCGCGAAATGAGCAGATCGCCCAGGATCGCGAGCGGTACAACAACCAGCCAGACCCACCCGGATTGCTCCGGCCTGAAGTTGCCGTAGCTGTAAGCACCAAAATAGACGATGCCCCATAATATCAGATGCGGCGATGCCAGCTTGTAACGTCGCAGCATCGTGCTGCGGCTGCCGACCTCATCCACCAACCTCAAGGCATCCGATGCATCATGCTGAGAAATGGACATGAACTGCTCTCCATGGCCAGACTACTCTGCATCGCAGAGCGCTTTAGGTCAAGCAGTTCCGGCTGGTAGCCGCAATATCACCGCCAGCCCGTCGCTTTCGCCTGCACATACTGCCGGAACACGTAGCCCCACGGGATGGCGAGATAGACCAGCAGCACCATCGAGCAGGCAAACACCGAGGGCTTCAGCGCCTCGTCCAGGCGCCCCGCCACCCACTGCGGCAACGGAACGATCGCCAGCCAGAGCGTCTTCCACAAGGCTTCCCATAGCAGCACCGGCAGCACCAGCAGCGGAAATCTTATGCCGATCAGGCACAGTATCGAGAATGCCGCGAGCATGCAGGTCGCCTGCCCATCCACCACGTGCCAATGCTGCGCCGGGTCGAATATGGCGGGCCACAGAAACACGCCGAGCCCGAGCACGATGAACAGGTACATGGCGCGCAGAACGTACAGCCGGAACAACGAAATTTCGTTCATCTCACACGTCCTTCAGGATCTTGCCAATCGTGTCGAGTTGCGACTGGATGTCGCGCAGCGCCGCGCCAAAGGTCGCAAGCGTTGCCGCCGCATCGGCCTGGGCCGCGGTCGCCTTCGCGGCGATTTCGCGATAGGCCTCGTCCTGTGCCATGCGCACCCGAGCCTGCAGGATCGCCGATACATACTTCATGAAAAACACCAATACGGCCGCCGCCGCCGGGAAAAAGAACGCAGCGAGATAGACGTTGTCGTCCACGATGACCTCTAAGGTTCGGGTTTGGTGGTAAGCGATCTGGCCGCGGCCGCAATCGCCGCCGGCGTCAGCAGCAACGCAAAGTCGGAAATCTCAAAATAATTAAGTGCCTTACCGTCGGTGGAGAGTTCCAGCCGGCTGCTGACCAGCCCGGCCTCTTCCAGCTTTTGCAAATGCAAGTGTAGCAATGGCCGGCTGATGCCGATCTCGCGCGCCAGCTGGCTGACGTAGTTGCGCCCACCCTCCACCAACGCTGCCACCACCCTGAGCCGATGCGGATTCGCCAGGGCCGCCAGAACCGCCAGCAGATGATCGCCATCTAGCGCCTGCTCCTTCGCTTTCATGTGTAAGGAATAACTTACGCATGAAAGCAAGTCAAGCGGATCGCCGCTTTCCACAATCGGGAATGCGCCGAAACACTGCCGCCTCAGCCGCGTTCACCGGTGATGGACTGCACTCCCAACCCTGATCTTAGCCAGGCGTCGTTCCCCGGCGGCGCCCAGAAGACCACGGCCACGATCGCCCTTGCCTCTGGTGCCAACGTGCCGGCGCTGGGTCAGGGCACCTGGAACATGGGCGACGACCCGGCCAAACGGCCCGCCGAACTCGCGGCTCTCCGCCTCGGCATCGAGCTCGGCATGACCCTGATCGACACCGCCGAGATGTATGGCCAGGGCCGCTCCGAGAACCTGGTCGGCGAGGCCGTCGCAGGGCTGCGCGACGACATCTTCCTGGTCAGCAAGGTACTGCCCTCCAATGCCGGCCGCCGCGCTGCGATCGCCGCCTGCGAACGCAGCCTGCGCCATCTACGCACCGACCGGATCGACCTCTATCTGCTGCACTGGCGCGGTGACACCGGCCTCCAGGAGACCGTGGAGGCATTCGAAACCTTGAGGTCGGACGGCAAGATCGGCGCCTGGGGGGTCAGCAATTTCGACAGCGCCGACATGACTCA
>CAZZVF010000428.1:0-2588 GCA_964657355.1 uncultured Buchnera sp. | reverse complement strand
CGCTCAGCTTGTCACGCGCTCAGCTACCCTATCGCGGTGCGCCCTCCAAGCCGGGCAGCGCGAAATTGGGGCCGGGGGCGAGGTGCCAGGCTACCAAGTCAAGACGGCGCGCGGCTACACATGGGAAAGGGGTTTGGCGATGAAGCAAGATAGGCGCGCGCGGGCCTCAATGCGCACTCTGGCTGCCGGATTTGTGGCTGTCTCACTCACCCTCACCGCTGTCAAACCCGCAATGGCGGCGCCGATCGTCGTGGCGGTGGTGCCGTTTGCCTATCTGGACACATCCGGCGAGCCGGTCGACCAAGTCAGCCTGCACAAGGCGCGCATCGAACGTTTCGACGCGGCGTTGCAGAGCGCGCTGTCGCAGCCGGGCGGCTATCGCACCGTGGCAGTGCCGTGTGCTGCGCCCGCTTGCGACCTGACGCGCGACCGGGCCGCGTTGATCGGGCGGGCCCGGGCGACAGGCGCCGCGATGCTGCTGATCGGCGGCATCCACAAGATGAGCACGCTGGTGCAGTTCATGCGGGCGGAGGCGATTTCCACCACGACCGGAAAGACGGTGTTCACCCGCCTGCTCACCTTCCGCGGCGATAGCGACGATGCCTGGCGGCACGGCGAGACGTTCCTGGCGGGACAGTTCCTGGCGAGTGCCCCGCGGCCTTGAAGCAACGTAGTGGACGGGTGTGCTGCCCCATGACCACCCGTGTGAAGGGCTATCCGTTCGAGGTGAAGCGCGCCGGCGAACCGGTGCGTGTCGCGCTGGCCGACCAGGTGAAGAGTCTCGACTGGCTTAGGCACAATGCGACGCGGAGAGGCCGCGCGAGCGCTGCGCGACTGGCCGAGGTGAAGGCGAAGCTTCCCGCACTCATCGGGTGATTGCACAAATGATCGCTACCAGCCGGCTACTCTTACCAGATCGTGCGGGCGCCATACTCGGCAAACAGCCGGTCTTCCGTCACGATCGGCCAGCCGGCGGACAGCGCCTGGGCGATCAGCATTCGATCCATTGGATCCTTGTGGACGGGCGGCAGTGCATTAGCGGTTTCTGCATCGATCCAATTGAGCGGGTGCGGACGAAAGCCCTGCGACGACAGCCAGCCGGCAAAGCTGCCGTTGACGGTCGGCAGCGGCGGCAGCTTTCCGAGCGCCGCCTTGCGCGTCAGTTCCCACACCGTGATGGAGGACACAGCGACGTCGCCGCGCATGGCGTCGATGCCCGCGTTCGACATGACTGCGCCTGCAAAAAACGCCACGAGCGCGCAGGCATCCGCCAGAACCATGCGGCTTACAACCAGCCTTCCTGGCTGATGTCGTCCTCGGTCAGGGGCGCAAAGCTGGCTGTGTCGTAGCGGAACTCGCTCCATCCGGGCAGCACGCGCCACGAGCCTGGGACCCGCGTTGCAGGAGCCTGGTAGGCAACCAGCCGGGCGACCGGCGCGCCGTTGCGGGCGATCACGATCTCCTCGCCCTTCTCGACCTGTGCCAGGAGCGTCGAGAGGCTGGATTTGGCGTGGTGGACGTTGACAGATTTCGTGTCCATAGAGCGAGGTTAGCTAGTTGGCTGGGCTAATGCAAGCTTGCGGTGTGTACTTCAATCCGGGGCTCGGCGTAGGATTGCGAGCACGGACGCACCATAGCGCTCCAGTTTGGAGGCGCCGACGCCTTTGATTTCGGCCAGAGCTTCGAGCGAGAGGGGGCGGATGGCGGCGATATCCCGGAGCACCGTGTCGTGGAAGATGACGTAGGGGGGTACCGCCTGGGATTTGGCAGTCTCCGAGCGCCAGGCACGCAGTTGTTCGAACAATGTGCCGCCTGCTTCGGTCGGCGATGCGGCACCTTGTTGCGACCTCGCCGCGCGTGATCTGGTGGATTTTTCCAGTGCGGCGACCGGGGCATCCTCGCGGAGCATGATCTGGGCTTCGCCGCGCAGGATGGGGCGCGCTTCTTCGGGCACGAGTTCCAGGCTGGCGAAGGTGTCGGGCTTTACCCGGATTGCACCGCGCGCCATCAGCTGCCGGACGATACCTTTCCAGAAACTGGAATCGCGTGTTTTGCCGAGCCCGAACAAAGCGAGCTTGTCGTGATTGTTGCGTTCGACGGCGTCGGTCTTCTCGCCGCGCAGCACGTCGATCACGTGTCGCGCGCCGAATACCTGGCCGGTACGGTAGATTGCGCTGAGCACCTGTTGGGCTGCCTTGGTGCCATCGAACATGGCGAACGGATTACGGCACGCGTCGCAATGATTGCAGGGTCCGTCGAGCTCTTCGCCGAAGCAGGCGAGCAGCGAGCGGGTCCGGCAGCTGGTGATTTCAGCGAGTCCGATCATCGCCTCGAGGCGCTGATGCATGACCTTCTTCTGCGCCTCGGGTGCGGCGGATTGTGAAAGCCAGTGACGGGCCCTGGAGAAATCCTCGCCGCCATAGAGCAGCAGCAGGTCGGCCCGTTCGCCGTCGCGTCCGGCACGGCCGATCTGTTGGTAGTAGCCTTCCGGCGTGTCCGGCATATCGAGATGCACGACGAAGCGCACATCCGGCCGGTCGATACCCATGCCGAAAGCGATGGTGGCGACCATGACGACGGCTTCGCCG
>CAZZVF010000427.1:0-2591 GCA_964657355.1 uncultured Buchnera sp. | reverse complement strand
CTTCGCATCCCACATGCTGGCCCGCGGCGCGGACTTGCGCAGCCTCCAGCTCCTGTTAGGGCACGCCGACATTGCCACCACCCAGATCTATACGCACGTGCTCGCCGAACGCCTGCAGCGCCTGGTGGAGCAGCACCACCCACTCTCGTTGAGCGCGCCCTGAGCCAGAGCGCGCTTGCAGCCCCCTGAACACAGCGCGCGCCTGCGGCGCGACCAGCCAATCCGAGTAAGGATCGATGCGCCACTTCCTGGATTTCGAGAAACCGATCGCCGAGCTGGAAGGCAAGATCGACGAGTTGCGCCACATGTCCGAGCCGGAAGGCATGAACATTGCCGAAGAGGTCGGCCGGCTGACCGAAAAGGCGGACAAGCAGCTGCGTGCGACCTATGCGAAGCTCACCGCCTGGCAGAAGACGCAGGTGGCACGCCACCCCGACCGGCCGAAGGCGCTCGACTACATCGCGCAGCTCATCAACGATTTCACGCCTCTGGCGGGCGATCGTGCCTTCGCCAACGACGAGGCGATCGTCGGTGGGCTTGGGCGTTTCGAAGGCCGCGCCGTGATGGTTCTGGGCACGGAAAAGGGCACCGAAACCGAAACGCGGGTGAAGCATAATTTCGGCAGCGCCAAGCCGGAGGGTTATCGCAAGGCGCGCCGCCTGATCGAACTGGCAGGGCGTTTCCGGCTGCCGCTATTGACCTTCGTCGACACATCGGGCGCATTCCCGGGCATCGACGCGGAGGCGCGCGGACAGGCCGAGGCCATTGCCCGCTCGATCGAGGCGTGCCTGGCAGCACCCGTGCCGATCGTGGCGACGATCATCGGCGAAGGTGGGTCGGGCGGTGCCATAGCACTCGCCACTGGCGATCGCGTGCTGATGCTGGAGCATGCGATCTACTCGGTCATTTCACCGGAAGGGTGCGCCACCATTTTGTGGCGCGATGCGGCACAGGCCTCGGTTGCGGCGGAGGCGCTGAAGCTGACCGCGGCGGATCTCAAGGGCCTGCATCTAATCGACGAGATCGTGCCTGAGCCGCTTGGCGGGGCGCACCGCGATCAGGCAGCAGCGGTGGCCGCAGTGGGCCGGGCCATCTCGCTGGCCCTGGCACCGCTGATGGTGCTGGAGCCGGAAGCGCTTAGGGCGCAACGGCGGGAAAAGTTCCTCGCCATGGGCCGCGACGGGCTGACTTAGGCTTTGTCGATCGGCTCGCCAGGTTTTGGATCGCCACCAAGTTTTTCGAACAACGCGGTGACCTCGTCGATCGCAGCCTCGGCGGCGTGCGCGTCGGTGCCTTTGGCGACAATGGCGACGCCGGGACCGCCATCGCGGAAATACGGATAGCTGCCGAGGTCGAGCGAGTCGTAGCGGGACTGGATCGCGGTGAGGCCTTCCGCGATGTCGCCTTCGCGGATGCCGGTGGCGTGGACGCTGCGCGAAACCACCGGTTCGCCGCCCTTGAGCGAGAGCGCCAGCGTTTCGAACATCAGCCGCATGATCGAGGGCACACCGGCCATGACGTGGACGTTGCCGATCGAATAGCCGGGCGCGATGTGGCCGTTGTCGATGATGACCGCGCCGCGGGGCATCGTCGCCATGCGCTGACGTGCGGCATTGAACTGGCCGGGCGGATAATGCGCTTGCATTCGCGCCCATACGGTCGGCTCCGGCTCCCAGGGCACGCCGAAGGCTGCGGCAATGCATGCGCTGGTTATATCGTCATGCGTGGGGCCGATGCCGCCCGTGGTGAACACGTGGTCGTAGCGTGCCCGGACCTCGTTCACCGTGGTGATGATGGTTTCTGCCACGTCAGGGATGATGCGGACCTCGCGCAACGGAATGCCCAGTTCGCCAAGGCGGCGGGCAAGGTAGGCGGTGTTCGCATCCTGCGTCCGGCCGGACAGCACTTCGTTGCCGATGACGAGGAGGCAGGCTGTAGGGTTCATCGGCCCTGATTAAGGGTGTGGCGGAATGAAGGCCAGAGGGTCCGCTTCCATGCTGGCGCACTAGTGTTGCAAGGATTGGTAAAGCTTCGTGGCGCAGAGTGCGTCAATGGAACAACACGCTCAACGCGGTCCGGCGGCACCACCCACTCGGCCGGGAATGCAACCCTATCATCCCATCACCTTCCTGGAGCGTGGGGTCACGGTGCCCTTTACGACCCCGCTGCTTGCCGGGACCCGGGCCAGGCCCGCCGGTAGGGCCGACCTCGAGCTCGTGGTGCCAAATCCCTCCGGCGGCAAGGGCGTCTATGTGATGCGGTGGCACGCCGTCATGGCGCTATGCCGGCCGACCTTGCACGACCGTATGCTCAACGAACGGATTGCCTTGCTCGACAACGTCACGCCCCGCGACATTAGCAGGCTTGGAAGGACGGTCGCCGCAGAAGGGTTTGCGGGTGAAGACGCAAGTGTCGCAGCCATGCTCGCGGACAAAGCTGAACGCGCCGAGCGGCTGTTGAACAATTATCTGCTGCTGACGGCCGTCATCGCGCAAACCGGGCCCGATGGCAGCACCGATACGAGCGAATCGGCCCCGGCTGACGGCACCCGTCCATATGGTAACGCCCCCTCTGGTAGCGCCACCTTGTCT
>CAZZVF010000426.1:0-2603 GCA_964657355.1 uncultured Buchnera sp. | reverse complement strand
CCGGCTCAAGGGCAGTTAGGCCGCCTGAGCTCGGCCGCGAACAGCCGCCGCAGCAGCACCTGCCGCACCAGCCAAGCCACCCGCTTATAACAACGGCGACACCGCCTGGATGATGACCAGCACGGCGCTAGTTCTCATGATGACCATCCCTGGCCTTGCACTCTTCTACGCAGGCATGGTGCGCAAGAAAAACGTCCTGGCGACGCTGATGCAGTCATTCGCGATCTGCTGCCTGATTTCCATTGTCTGGACGGTGATCGGTTATAGCGAGGCCTTCACCGGCGGCACCGGTGCACTCGCACCCTATATCGGCGACATGTCGCGGCTGATGCTCCATGGCATGGAGAACCTCATCTCCAACGGCGACGATGCGGCCATGATCCTGGCGCCGGGAACCCCCGGGGCCGTGACGGAAACGATCCCTGAGAGCGTCTACATGATGTTCCAGATGACGTTCGCGATCATCACACCGGCACTTATCGCCGGCGCGTTCGCCGACCGCATGAAGTTCTCGGCGATGTGTATCTTCATGGTCCTGTGGTCGGTACTCGTCTACTCACCGATCGCCCATTGGGTTTGGGCGCCGACCGGTTGGTTAAGCCAAAGAAACACCCTCGACTTCGCTGGTGGAACCGTCGTGCATATCAACGCGGGTATTGCCGGTCTCATGGCCTGCCTGGTTATGGGAAAACGTCGCGGCTACGGTCATGACAACATGTCGCCTTACAACCTGACCTACGCGGTCATAGGCGCATCGCTGCTGTGGGTCGGCTGGTTCGGCTTCAACGCAGGATCCGCCAATGCGGCGAATGGCCGGGCCGGCATGGCTTTCGCGGTCACTCACATAGCCACCGCCGCGGCAGCCCTAGCCTGGATGTTCGCTGAGTGGATCGCCAAGGGGAAACCGTCCGTGCTCGGCATCATCTCCGGCGCCGTTGCCGGCCTGGTTGCCATCACACCGGCATCCGGTTTCGTGCTTCCGGGGGGCGCCATCGCGATCGGCGTTGCCGCCGGCGTCATCTGCTTCCTGTCGGCAACCTACCTCAAGCACCTGATTGGCTATGACGACAGCCTCGACACGTTCGGGGTGCATGGCATCGGCGGAATCGTCGGCGCCCTGCTCACGGGCTGGTTTAGTTACGGCCCACTGTCCGCCACCACGGCAACGCCAGGTGGGTCGCCGGGAAGCATCGCACAGGTCATCATTCAGGCGGAAGCGGTCGGCGTCACCCTTATCTACAGCGGTGTCGTCTCCCTCATCCTCCTGGTCTTGATCAACGTGACGATCGGTCTTCGTGTCACGGCCGAGGAGGAGATGGAGGGCCTCGATACGGTTCTACACGGCGAAAGCATCGCCGGCGGCTGACACCACAGCCGAAAAGCGCGGCGTGAAGCCGGGATGGCAGCATCCCGGCTTTTTTTTCGCCAAGCCCAATCCTTCTTCCGACAGGTGTGGCGCCAACTTGCCGGCACAGCTAGCGTTACGGACCAAGTGCAATATGAAGCAGCGTTCAAGGCGCGAAGCAGGGTCAATCACCGGATGAGCATCACCAAAAAGCGCGTATTGGTTACGGGGGGAGCAGGGTTCCTGGGTTCCCACCTCTGCGAACGCCTGCTCAACGACGGGCACGACGTGCTCTGCGTCGACAACTACTTCACAGGCTCGAAGGACAACATCG
Source organism: uncultured Buchnera sp. (assembly GCA_964657355.1). Lineage (GTDB taxonomy): Bacteria > Pseudomonadota > Alphaproteobacteria > Acetobacterales > Acetobacteraceae > BOG-908. The sequence continues at coordinate 924 of CAZZVF010000426.1, read as the reverse complement.
CACACCTGCTCGGTAGTTCGAGCTTCGAAGCAATGCGGCACGACGTCACGTTTCCGCTGTATGTCGAGGTCGAGGAAATTTTCAATCTCGCTTGCCCCGCCTCGCCCATCCACTATCAGTTCGATCCGGTGCAGACCACGAAGACCAGCGTCGTCGGCGCCATCAACATGCTCGGTCTGGCCAAGCGCACGCGAGCCAAAATCTTCCAGGCGTCAACAAGCGAAGTCTACGGCGACCCGACAGTCAGTCCCCAGCCCGAAACATACCGAGGAAACGTCAATCCACTGGGTCCGCGAGCTTGCTACGACGAGGGAAAACGCTGCGCCGAGACATTGTTTTTCGATTACCACCGGCAGCACCATACGCGCGTCAAGGTAGTCCGCATTTTCAATACCTATGGTCCTCGCATGCATCCACAAGATGGCCGCGTAGTCTCGAACTTTATTATCCAGGCCCTCTCAGGACGAGATATCACCCTCTATGGGGATGGCATGCAGACCCGTGCGTTCTGCTACGTCGATGATCTGATCGAGGGCTTTGTCCGCTTCATGGCTACCGGCGATGAGTTCACAGGCCCGGTAAATCTCGGCAACCCGCACGAGATTACGGTGCGTGAACTGGCCGAGCGTGTTGTGGCCATGGTCGGTCCTCGCCATGGCGCGCGGCCATCAATCGTGCACCAACCTCTGCCGCAGGATGATCCGCTGCAGCGCTGCCCGGATATCAGCCTTGCGAAGCGCACATTAGACTGGGAGCCAAAAGTCGGTCTCGAGCAAGGCCTAGCCCGGACGATCGCCTATTTCGAAGACATGCTCCGGCGCGGCACGAAGACTGCGTCTCTCGAGGCTGCCTGAAGCGGTACTCACCGCCAACCAAAGAGCGGGCAGAAGAAGAAAGCCTGCCGCGGCCGCTCCTGTTTGCAAC
>CAZZVF010000425.1:0-2614 GCA_964657355.1 uncultured Buchnera sp. | reverse complement strand
CCATTTCGTCGGCCAAAGGCCGCGCGCCCGGCAACCCGGCCTCAGGGATCGACATAAGGCACGCCAGCCAGGTGCAAGGTGAACCCGTAGGCCCAGTCCACCGCCGGATAGAGCGTCTGTCCAAGCGGATTGAAGCTGATCCCGGCCTGGCCGAGAATCGACGGCAACGCCACCAGGGCAAGCACGAACAAAATCCCGAAACGCTCCAATCCCGCCCAGGCCCTCGCAAGCCGAAGCGGCAGGATGCCAACCGCAATCCGGCCTCCATCCAGAGGCGGTATCGGCACCAGATTGAATAGTCCCAGAACAAGGTTAAGAACGATGAAAGACCCGATGGCCGCCATCCATCCAGACGGCAGATCCGGAATGCGCAGGCTCAAAGCCGCCAGGAACGCCAGCGAAAAATTCATCAGCGGCCCGGCAATGGCCACAAGCGCCATGCCCTGGCGCGGATGGCGAAACCGCGTCGCATCCACCGGCACCGGCTTCGCCCAGCCGAACATGAACAGCACGCGCCCCACCGTAAGTAACTGACCGAGCAATAGAACCCCGGGCAGGATGATCGTCCCGAAGCGGTCCACATGGCGCAGCGGATTGAGCGACAAACGCCCTTCCAACCGCGCCGTCTGGTCGCCCAGTGCCCAAGCCGCATACCCATGCGCGAGCTCATGCAGAATGATCGCGGTCGCAGCCAGCGCGATATAAAGCGCGAGCTGCGGCAACAGGCCAAGGATCCCGCCGGTCATGCCGCGAGCAGCGCCGAACGTTCCCGCGCCAGCGCATCAGGGTCCAGAACCCGCCGCGACGACGCCGCCAGCGCCCGCGCCGCCGCCAGACGCCGTTCGGCCGCGCCGCTCACCGCAGGCACCGAGTCCAGCACGTCGCGCGTCTCCTCAAGCACCCCCGAGCAGTGCAATGCCACGTCGCACCCGGCCGCGATGGCCCGCGCCGCCCGCTCGCCGGCCGGTCCGGTCAGCGCATGCATCGCCAGATCGTCGCTCACCAGCACACCATCGAAGCCGATGCCCCCTCCCAAGACGCCATCCGGGCCGCGCACGGAGGGAGCACGGATCACGCCGCCAATGATCGCAGCAGACAAGGTCGCCGGGTTTTCCATATCCGATGAGATGTAGCGGATATGCGCCGTCATCAACCAGGGGAGATCCGCAAGCCGCCTGAACGGCACCAGATCGGCCGGCGCAATTCCGTCCAGCTCCGGCAACGACAGATGGCTGTCCGCCCGGGCCCGCCCATGCCCCGGCGCATGCTTGCCCACCGGCTGCACGCCGGCCGCCAACAACCCATCCGCAACCGCGCGCGCGAGCTCGGCCACCATTTCCGGATCGGCCGAATACGCCCGGTCGCCGATCACGTCGTGCCCCTCGAGATACACGAGGTCCAATACCGGAGCCGCTGCCACATCGAAGCCGGCCGACCTGCAATCGCACCCGATCAGCGCACCTGTCAGCCACGCCACACGCCGCCCCGCCGCCGCATCGCGCATAAAAAGCGCGCCAATATCCTGCGCCGGCGGATGCGCCATCCAGTGCGGCGGCCGCAACCGCGCCACGCGGCCGCCCTCCTGGTCCACCATCAACACCGCGCGCGGATCGAGCACTGGACGCAACGACTCCACCAGAGCCGCCAGCTGCTCCGGGTCCGCGATGTTGCGCTTGAACAGAATGAGCCCGGCCGGCGGAGCAGCCGCCAGCAATGCGGTCTCCTCCGCCGTCAACGCCAGGCCCGAAAGCCCAACGATCGCCGGCCGCATCACCCCCCGTGGTGACTCAGGCAACAATTCCGCCCCAGACATTGGTCAGACCCCGGTCACTGGTCAGACCCGGGGCAAGACCTGGACTCAAGCGAGCATCAGAAAGCGGCGATCGAGCAATCCGACCCTTTCGCGCGCACATGCGTGCAGAACTCCACAGCCGAGGCGAGGGTCGGAAAGCCACCCGTGCGCAGGCGCCACACCGTTCGTCCCGCCACATCCGCCCGGATCACGTCCGGCCGCCGTGGCTTGAACAGCTCCGGCATCTTTTCCGAAAAACGGCCCCACGCCTGCTCCGCCGCCGCCTGGCTCTCCAATGCCGCGAGCTGCACCGTCGTGCCGGCCTGCGCCGCCCCCGCAATCACCGGCCGCGCCGCCGGCAACGCGACACCAGGCGGCTGCGCCAGCGGCAAATTCGGCGCGAAAGACGCCAGCTTCGTCGCCGACGCATGCTGAACCGGCGCGGGCGGCGCAATGATCGGCTGCGCGACTCCAGGCGCCGCCGCACCGAGCTGCGAGTGAACTTCGGCCACCTGCGTATGCGTGCTCTCGGCCTTGGCCGCCGCCAGCTTGGAAGCATCCGCCTTCGCCTGCGCCCGTGCCGCCTGTCGCGCCGCCTTGAGCCGCGCATGCAGCGCGCTCAACTCCGGCTGCTCCTCGGGTGGCGACAACTTCTCCTCGCCAGGCGCCACCGCCGCATCGGCCCCCTCGACCTGCATGCCACCCGGATTGGCAGGCTTCACCCTCACCGGGCCCGTCTGCGCTGCGATCACCGGAACCGTATGCCCCGCATGGCGCGACAGGCTGAAGAACTCGAGCGTCATTCGGCATTGAATGCGGCTA
>CAZZVF010000424.1:0-2622 GCA_964657355.1 uncultured Buchnera sp. | reverse complement strand
ACCGTGGATACGTTGTATGATGCAAAAGCCCATTTCGGACGTTGAAGCCCGCACCTTGAAGGTTGTCGTGGTGACGATGGACAGCCACCTCTCCGGTGCTGCCGGGCGTGCTGCCGAGAAGTTGCGTAAGGAGGTTCCGAACCTCGAACTCGTCGTGCACCCTGCCGATGTCTGGGGCTCGGATGCGGAGGCGTTGGCTGCGTGCCATGCCGACATCCTGAGCGGCGACATCATCATTGCGACCATGCTCTTTCTGGAAGACCATGTGCGTGCGGTTCAGCCGGCGCTCGCGGCACGACGCGACAGTTGCGATGCGATGCTGTGCTGCATGTCGGCCGGCGAGATCACGCGGCTGACGCGGCTCGGCAAGTTCGACATGTCGCAGGAGGCGACTGGCGCGCTTGCGATGCTGAAGAAGCTGCGCGGCAAGCCGGGTGGCAAGGGCAGCGCCGAGGCGTCGAGTGGCCAGGCCCAGATGAAGATGCTGAAGCGGTTGCCGAAGCTGATGAAGTTCATTCCGGGTACTGCCCAGGATGTGAGGGCCTATTTCCTGGGGTTGCAGTATTGGCTGGCGGGGTCGGAAGAGAACCTGACCAATCTCGTGCGGATGATGGTCGACCGTTATGCGTCACCGTCTCGCAAGCCGCTGTTCGGTTTCAAGGGCGCCGAAGCGCCGGTCGAGTATCCCGAAGTCGGCTTGTATCATCCGAAGGTTGCCGGCCGCATCTTCGACCGCCTCGAGAAGCTGCCTGCTGCGGGTGCGGCGGGGACCGTGGGATTGTTGCTGCTGCGGTCATATCTGCTGGCGAGCAATGCGCGGCATTACGACGGGGTGATTGCGGCGCTTGAGGCGCGGGGATTGCGCGTGGTTCCGGCGTTCGCGAGCGGCCTCGACCAGCGGCCGGCGATCGACAAGTTCTTCATGCGCGATGGTGCGGCGACGGTGGACGCTGTTGTCTCCCTCACCGGATTCTCGCTGGTCGGAGGCCCGGCTTACAACGACAGCAACGCGGCGGAGACGAAGCTGGCGGCGCTGGATGTGCCGTACATCACCGCGCACCCGGTCGAGTTCCAGACACTGCAGCAATGGCAGGACGATCCGCGCGGTTTGCTTCCGGTGGAGACGACCATCATGGTCGCGATCCCGGAACTCGATGGCGGCATCTGCCCGATGACGTTTGGCGGACGGTGCGGGCGTGCTGCGAACGCGCCGCCTTGCGACGGGTGTGACGGCAAGAGCTGCATGGTTTCGCATGAGGAGCGCGCGTCGACGTTGGCGGCGCGTGTTGCGGCCATGGTCAGGTTGCGCAGGTCCGAGCGTGCGGCGCGGAAGATCGCCGTCGTGCTGTTCAATTTCCCGCCGAACGCGGGTGCTACCGGCACCGCTGCCTACCTCGCCGTGTTCGCTTCGTTGCTGAACACGTTGCGGTCCCTGAAGCTCGCCGGCTACGAGGTGGACGTCCCCGACACGGTGGAAGCACTTCGGTCGCGGGTGCTCGGCGGTAATTCGGAGCGTTATGGCTCGGATGCCAATGTTGCTGCGGTGGTCACGGTCGATCGCCACGTATCACGCCAGCGCTGGCTGCCGGAGATCGAGAAGCAATGGGGTCCGTCGCCCGGCAAGGTGCAAAGCAACGGCAGTGGCGTCTTCGTGCTTGGCGAGCATTTCGGCAACGTCTTCGTGGGTGTGCAGCCGGCTTTCGGCTATGAAGGCGACCCGATGCGGCTGCTGTTCGAGAAGGGTTTCGCGCCGACCCACGCATTTACCGCGTTCTACCGCTGGATCCGCGAGGATTTCGGCGCGCATGCGGTGCTGCATTTCGGCACGCATGGGGCTTTGGAGTTCATGCCGGGCAAGCAGGCGGGACTTTCCGATGCGTGCTGGCCCGACCGGCTGATTGCGGATTTGCCGAACTTCAACCTTTACGCGGCGAACAATCCGTCGGAGGGTATGATCGCCAAACGGCGGGCGAATGCGGTGCTAATCAGTTACCTTACGCCGCCGATTGCCAACGCCGGATTGTATAAGGGCCTGGCCGATCTGAAATCGTCGATCGATCGTTGGCGCGGCCTTGAGCCCGATGCCGACGCGGATCAGCGCGACATGCTGGCGGCCCTCATCCACGCGCAGGCAGTGACGGTCAATCTCGTTCCGGCAGACCCTGCATGGGCGGGTGATGTTTCCGAACGGGTCGCGAACCTTGCTGCGGCTTTGCTCGAACTCGAATATACGCTCATCCCGAACGGCTTCCATGTCGTGGGCGAGCCGCCGACCGGGGCGGAGCGCGCCGAGATGCTGGACGCGGCGGGTATCATCGAGCCGGAGCGGCGCGCTGAGGCGGACCGTCTGCTGGCGCTCGACAACGAATTGCCATCGATCGTGCACGCTCTGGATGGTGGCTATGTCCGGCCGGCGCCGGGTGGTGACCTGATGCGCACGACGGAGATGTTGCCGACGGGGCGTAATCTGCATGGGTTCGACCCATTCAGATTGCCGAGCGCGTTTGCCGTCGAGGACGGGGCGCGCCAGGCGGCCCGGTTGCTGGCGCGGCATGCGGCGGATGGGAATGGGTTGCCGGAAACCGTGGCGATGGTGCTGTGGGGCACCGACAACCTGAAGAC
>CAZZVF010000423.1:0-2626 GCA_964657355.1 uncultured Buchnera sp. | reverse complement strand
CGATCTGTCGAGCGCCAGCAGATGTTCCTTCCACACGGTGTCGAACATCTGCAGCAGCACCGATTTCTCGATATAGCGCATCACCTCGGGGCCGAAATTCGCCGCCTTCGCAGCCGCGGCCGATCCTGCGGCCTGCTCGATGCGCTCGCGGATCGCGGTCTCGTCGATGCCTTCCTCGCGGCCCCATTCCTGGATCGGCAGGTCGAGTGCCAGAACGCGCTTGACCTCGGAGGCGAGCTCCTCGGTTTCCCACTGCTCGGCGAACGCCTTTTCCGGAATGCGCCGCTGCACCATGGTGCCGATGATCTCGTTGCGCATTTCGGTGATCGTCTCGGACACATCCGCCGCCTGCATGTAGTCGCGGCGCTGGGCGTACACCTCACGACGTTGGTCGTTCATCACGTCGTCGTATTTCAGCAGGTTCTTGCGCGTGTCGAAGTTGCGCGCCTCGACCTTCTTCTGCGCCTTTTCCAGCGCCTTGTTGATCCACGGATGGACGATCGCCTCGCCGTCCTTGAGCCCCAGCCGCTGCAGCATGCCGCCCATGCGTTCCGATCCGAAGATGCGCATCAGGTCGTCTTCCAGCGACAGGAAGAAACGCGACGCGCCCGGATCGCCCTGGCGCCCGGACCGGCCGCGCAGCTGGTTGTCGATGCGGCGGCTCTCATGGCGCTCGGTGCCGATGACGAACAATCCGCCCGCAGCCTTCACACGCTCGTGGTTGACCTCGATTTCGGCGCGGATCGCCGCTTCCCGCGCCCGGCGCGCGTCCTCGTCCGGAAGAATTGACGCTTCCTGGCGCACCCGCATGTCGAGGTTGCCGCCGAGTTTAATGTCGGTGCCGCGGCCGGCCATGTTGGTCGCGATGGTGACGGAGCCGGGTGCGCCCGCCTGCGCGATGATGGTCGCTTCCTGCTCATGGAAGCGCGCATTCAGCACCGCGTGCGGAATTCCGCGCGCTTTCAGGATTTCGCTGAGGACTTCGCTTTTCTCGATGCTGACCGTGCCGACCAGCACCGGCTGTTGTCGCCCAAGCGCTTCCTCGATCAGCGTCGCCACCGCGTCGTATTTCTCGGTCGCCGTGCGATAGACTTCGTCGTCGCCGTCGAGGCGAACGACCTGCACGTTGGTGGGAATCTCGATCACGGAGAGCTTGTAGATTTCGGCGAACTCGTCTGCTTCCGTCATCGCCGTGCCGGTCATGCCGGACAGCTTCGGATACAGCCGGAAATAATTCTGGAAGGTGATCGAGGCGAGCGTCTGGTTTTCCTGCTGAACCGTGACATGCTCCTTGGCTTCGAGCGCCTGATGCAGCCCTTCGGAATAGCGCCTGCCTTCCATCATGCGGCCGGTGAATTCGTCGATGATGATCACCTTGTCGTCGCGCACGATGTAATCGACGTCGCGGGCGAACAAAGTGTGCGCGCGCAGCGACTGCTGTGCGTGATGCACGATCGACACGTTGAAGATGTCGTAGAGGTTGCCTTCGGTGATGATGCCGGCGTCGCGCAGCATGTCCTCGCAGCGCTCCGAACCGGGCTCGGTCATGTGGACCGACTTCGCCTTCTCGTCCTTCTCGTAGGTGCTGGGGTCCTTGACCATTTCCACCATCACCGCGTCGACACGGCGATACAGGTCAGACGAGTCCTCCGCAGGTCCGGAAATGATCAGCGGCGTGCGTGCCTCGTCGATCAGGATGCTGTCGACCTCGTCCACGATCGCGTAGTTGAACGGCCGCTGGACCATGTCTTCCAGCCGGTATTTCATGTTGTCGCGCAGGTAGTCGAAGCCGAACTCGTTGTTGGTGCCGTAGGTCACGTCGCAGGCATAGGCCTCGCGACGCTGGTCGTCCGACAACCCGTGCACGATGACGCCGGTGGTGAGGCCCAGGAAGCCGTAGACGTGGCCCATTTCCTCGCTGTCGCGACGCGCCAGGTAGTCGTTCACGGTGACGACGTGCACGCCCTTGCTGGAGAGGGCGTTCAGGTAGACGGGCAGGGTGGCGACCAGCGTCTTGCCCTCGCCGGTTTTCATCTCGGCGATCTTGCCGGAATTCAGCACCATGCCGCCGACCAGCTGCACGTCGAAATGGCGCAGGCCGAGCACCCGCTTGCTGGCTTCGCGCACCACCGCGAACGCTTCGGGCATCAGCTGATCGAGCGTTTCACCGGCGGCCAGACGCTGGCGGAATTCAACCGTCTTGCCAGCTAACGCGGCATCGTCGAGGGCTGCGACGGCAGGCTCGTGCACATTGATCTTCGGGACGAGTTGCTGATAGGCCTTCAGCGACCGTTCGTTGGACGTGCCGAAGATGGCGCGGGCGATTGACGAGAACATTAAGAGCCTTCCGGGGTCGAAGCCCCCGCGAAAGGCCACCGGCAGCGGGCGTTCGGCGCCCAGACAGGCCAGCCGCACCACGCGCGGGAGTGGCCGTCAGATAGGGGGCGGCAGGCCCAGGGTCAACCAAATGGCGGCCGGCTTGATGAACTTGCAGCGGGGGCGGAAAACTCGCGGGTCATAAAGTTGCGTCAAATTCATGCGCGCGTGCGGTTGTGGTAGTCGATCGGTTCCGCAATAAGGGCGCGCCCTTATTCGAGGTTCCCATGCGCCTGCTCACCCTTTCCAC
>CAZZVF010000422.1:403-2637 GCA_964657355.1 uncultured Buchnera sp. | reverse complement strand
CGCGCAGCTCGAGTCCTGGATGCGGAGCTACAAGGCCGAGGAGCTGTTCGACGAGAACGGCCGGCTCGTCGCCGAACTGGCCGCGCTGGCGCCCACGGGCCGCCGCCGGATGGGCGCCAACCCGCACACCAATGGCGGCATGCTGCTGCGCGACCTGGTGATGCCGGATTTCCGGACCTACGCGGTCGCGGTGCCGTCGCCGGGGGCTGTCACCGCGCAGGACACCATGGTGCTGGGCACGTTCCTGCGCGACGTGTCGGCGCTCAATGCCGCGCCGCGCAACTTCCGCATCTTCGGGCCGGACGAGACGCTGTCGAACCTGCTCGGCGCGGTGTTCGAGGCGACGCCGCGCCAGTGGGATGCCCGTGTCGTGGCGGAGGACGAGTTCCTCGCACCGTCCGGCGGCGTGCTGGACTCGATGTTGAGCGAACATCAGTGCGAAGGCTGGCTGGAAGGCTATTTGCTGACCGGGCGGCACGGGCTGTTCAACAGCTACGAGGCGTTCATCCGCATCGTCGATTCGATGTTCAGCCAGCACGCGAAATGGCTGAAGGTGACGGCCGAGTTGCCGTGGCGCCGCAACATCGCGTCGCTCAATTACCTGCTCGCCTCGCATGTCTGGCAGCAGGACCATAACGGCTTCACGCACCAGGATCCCGGCTTCCTGGACCATGTGATCAGCAAGAAGGCCGACATCGTGCGGGTGTATCTGCCACCGGATGCAAACTGCCTGCTGTCGGTGTTCGACCACTGCCTGCGCAGCCGGCACTACGTGAACGTGGTGGTGGCCGGCAAGCATGCCCTGCCGCAATGGCTGAGCATGGAAGCGGCGGTGATCCACTGCACCCAGGGGCTCGGCATCTGGCAGTGGGCGAGCAACGACCAGGACGGCGAGCCGGACGTGGTGATGGCGTGCTGCGGCGACACGCCGACGCTGGAGATATTGGCCGCCGTGTCGATCCTGCGCGCCAACCTGCCGGCGCTCAGGATCCGCGTCATCAACGTGGTCGATCTGATGCGGCTGCAGCCTTGCGCGGAACATCCGCACGGCCTGAGCGAAACCGACTACGACCAGCTGTTCACGACGGACAAGCCGATCGTGTTCGGCTTCCACGGCTATCCCTGGCTGGTGCACCGGCTGACTTACCGCCGGACCAACCGGCATTTGCACGTGCTCGGCTACAAGGAGGAAGGCACCATCACCACGGCGTTCGACATGCGCGTGCAGAACGAGCTGGACCGGTTCCACCTGGTGCAGGACGTCGTCGACCGGGTGCCGGGCCTCGGCAGCAAAGGCGTCTATCTGAAGCAGTCGATGCGCGACAAGCTGATCGAGCACAAGCACTACATCGACCGGCACGGCGAGGACCTGCCGGAGATCCGCGACTGGATGTGGGGGGCGGCCGCCTGAGGCATCGGCAAATGCTGGCGTCCGCCGCAACCGGCGTCACCGCCATACGCCGGTGCGGGCGGCCTCCCCGGCGGCACGTTCGATCACCCCGGCGGTGAACCCGGCCAGCTACTGCCGAAGTGATGCGGGCAGCGGCCGAAGTGAGCAAAAATGCACAGACCAGACCGCCCGAAATGGCGAGGTTTACGCGCGGTCCCAATGCTCCGGCACGCTGCCGCCGCCGTTACGCAGCGCGGATCAGGATAAATCGCGGCACGGGATCGGCACTGCGCATTCGCAGCTTCCTCCAAGGACCAAGATGAAGGGCACCATCCATGACCAATGAACCGCACGGGACCGGGGCCCGGCCCGGCCTCCCCCTCCCAGTCGAGCCGCTTCCAGTCGAGACATCTCGCCCCAGCCCGCAATTGGAAGACGGCTGCGGCCGCAGCGATGGGGCCGCCTGCATCGACGAGGTCGCCCAGGGCTGCGCCCGCTGCAGGATGTCGCACGAGCACGCCGAGCTGCTCGCCTGGCGCGCCCTTGCCGCCAGCCATTTCGTGCGCCTCACCGTGCGCGAGCGCGAAGTGATGGAGGCCATCCTCGCCGGCCGCCCGAACAAGAACGTCGCGGCAGATCTCGGCATCAGTCAGCGGACGGTGGAAAACCATCGCGCCTCGATCATGCGCAAGACCGGATCGCGATCGCTTCCAGCACTCAGCCGGCTGGAACTCGCCGCGACCTGGAGTTTCGAAGTGCCGCATCTGCCGGAAATCGGCCGCCCCGGAACCTGCGCACCCTGAGCGGCGCGTGCGCGGCGTGGCCCCGATGCCTGGAAGAGGGG
>CAZZVF010000422.1:0-393 GCA_964657355.1 uncultured Buchnera sp. | reverse complement strand
GACCGCCGTCGCGCATTCCCGGACGGTCTCTAGATGCCCTCACCGATATTCAGGAAGTCGGCCGGCGTCAGCGACGTCACAGGGTCCGTCTGGCACAATTGAGCGACCAGACGGTCGATCTGCAAATTGATTTCCGGCACTGCGGTAATTTCCCACCAATTGGGCCGCGTCAACGGCCCGAGCGCGAAGAGCCAGCGCGAGGCGGCACCGTTTGCGTCGATGACCGCGCAATCCTGCGTCTGGAAGCCGACGCCCAGCGCATCGGCTGCGGCAAGGCGGCGTTCGCGCAAATCGGCGATCAGCGGAATGGCGATCTTGTCGAAGCCGGCTCCGGGCCCCGTGCAATTGATCACGCGCCCCGCCTTGAACACCCGGTCTGCCTTGAACACCCGG
>CAZZVF010000421.1:0-2708 GCA_964657355.1 uncultured Buchnera sp. | reverse complement strand
GTCGTTCGACGGGCCGAAGCCGATCCGCGCATTGGTGAGCGTATACGCCTTCTGCGCCTGCGCCAGGGCCAACGTTCCTGATAGCGCCGACATCTTCGCGACATTGAGTACGACGCCACTGGCCAGTGTAATGGTGCCGCCGAGCCCGTTGTAGTTGCCGGCAACGACCAGCGAACCGGCGCCCGAAATAGTGCCTGCCAGGCTGGTGTTCGTGCCGTAAAGGTCGAGCGCGCCGGACTGGATCCTGATCGTGCCGGCGCTCTGGTTCAGGCTGCCGTCGAACTCTCCGCCCAGTCCGGCCAGTATGATCGTGCCGCCAGTTTGCGAGAAGGTATTGCGCGATACCAGTTGCCTCGCCTGGGAGTTGATGGTTCCAGCAGAAAGACTGACACTGTTGTAAAAGGTCGCGCCGCTTTGCTGCAGCAGCAACGTGCCGCCACTCTGCGTGTAGCTGCCATAGAGGTTCGCGTAGCTCCCGATCGCCAGCGTACCGCCGGTGACGCCCAGCATCGAGGTCGTCGTGGTCAGCGAATTGACGATCTGCGTACCCTTGCTGACGGTGACCGTAACACCAGGCACGGCGATCGTCACGTCATCCCCGGCGCCGGGCGCCACACCGCCGCTCCAATCGCCTGCTGTCGTCCAGTCACCGTTAGATCCGATCCAACTTATCTGTGCCATGACTGAAATCCCGAAGAGCGAATTGGGCGCAAAGAGCGTTGTATTGTGGGCTCGCTTGAATGCCGTGCCTGCTGTCTAGGTATGGAACACTGCGAGATCGCCGTGTGCGCCAAGCCCGAGCACGAGCGATCCCAGATTCTGCGGCGTGGCGAACTGCAGAGTGGCCGTGTCGCCCGACTTGTCTGACACGGTCAGGATCGTGCCATTCGCGTTGAGGCTCATCGATCCGTTGGAGACGTTCGCCTGCAGGGTGGACAGCTCGATGATGTCGCCACTGCCGAAACCCGCGATCAACCCGTTGAACCCCAGCGTGTTGGTGTTCGGCACAGTATCTTCCAGGAACATCGATGCACTGCCGGCAGCGAAAGCCACCGTGACCGACGACGCAACCGCCCCACGCGAGAAGTCGAGCGATCCGCCGGCAGCGACGCTGATCGTGCCGGTGCCTGTAATAGGTCCAATGAACGTCAATTGCGCGCTGTTGGCGAGGATGGTGCCGTTATCCACCACGCTCGCGCCGATGGTCGCCAGGCCGCCGCCGTTCAGCGACACCACGCCAGCCGCGAGCGAGCCGGAAGCGGACGCTACCGCAAGGGTGCCGTTGCCGGTGATGCTGACATCGTCGTCGAACACGTAGCTGGCGCCGGCGCCTACCTGCACGGTAGCGGTGCTGGCCGGCTGCGAGCCTGCGCCGAAGTCGCCGATGTTGATCGTACCGGCCTGCTCGTCCTGGCCGGTCAGGAGCAGCACGGCACCTTGCACGACGCTGAACCCGCCGCCCAACGTCGTGGCGCCGCTGCTCGACATCGTGCCAGCGCCCGTGAGTGTGCCGCCATCGAGCGAGGTAAGCCCGCTCAGCGACAATTTCGATCCGTTCAATACCAGCGCGCCGCTGTCCTGCGACCAGATGTTCGCATCCGACATGTTGCCAGCAAGCGTTACTGTCGCCGCAATGCCGGTTTGGTTGCCGATAGCCAGCTGGCCCACGCCGATCTGCAATCCGGCGGCGAGCACGAAATCTCCGTTCAGGTTCAGCATTCCGGCGCCGGAAACCACGCCGCCGATCGAGCCGCTGCCGTACAGCGACAGCGAACTATCGCCGACCGTGATAGTGCCGGTGCTCAGCAATGTGCCCACCACAGAACTGTCGGCACTGCCGTTGAGCTTCTCGAGAACGCCCGCATTGACGATGGTGCCGTTGCTGTTGGACGGGCTTCCGGCACGGCCGCCGAGCGAACCGTTGTTCTCGAGGTTCCATACGGCACCCTGCTCGATGATGACCGACGATGCGGAACCGATCTGCGCGCCGAGGCCGACGCTTGCGGTCTGCTCGACGGTGCCTTTCACATCGAGGACCGCGACGCCCTCGATGTCGGCGTTCGCGATGTTGATGTGCGATCCGGCAGCGGCCGCGATCGTGCCGGAACCGGTGATGAGCCCGCCATCGAGGCCGACAATGCCGGTCAGGCTCAGCACGACCTTGGGCCCGTCGAGCCACAGCGAGCCGCCGAGCTGATCCCACTCGCCGCCATAGGCGATGCTCTTGGTGAGCGTCAGCTGCTCCGCTCCGTTCGAGAGCAATACCCTGCCGATGGTGAGCGCCAGCCCCTGCTTGAAGCTGAGTTCGCCGCTGCTGAAGGAGATCGTGCCGCCGCCGGTGATGGCGCCACCGAACGCACTGGTCCGTCCGCTGAAATCCAGCGTCCCGGCGGCGACGGAGATCGTGCCGGTGCTGCTCGTCGACGCCTGGATATAGGCGGTCGTCGCGCCGCCCGTCTTGGCCAGCAGCCCGGCGTTTGTGATTTGCGCGTAGGAGGACGAGTCACTGACGCGATAATTGCCTGCGACGCTCAATGAGCCCTTTTTGCTGATCTGCAGGTTGGTCCGCGAGCCGGTCTCCTGGCCGAGCGAGACGTTGCCGGTTTCGCGAAAAGCCGAGTTGAGATCGAGCACCATAGTGCCGTCGAGAGAGAGCTGGTTGAGCACGCCGCCGCCATTCGCGATGATCTTGCCGGCTCGTCCGAACT
>CAZZVF010000420.1:0-2725 GCA_964657355.1 uncultured Buchnera sp. | reverse complement strand
TACCTTGGAGGCGGCAAACTCTGCTGCCGGATCGGTCCCGGCGGGGCTGCGCCATACCCTGGCGGCGGCGGGTAGCCTTCCTGCGCGTAGCCTTGCGGAGGGGCGCCCTGTGGCGGCGGATAGTAGCCGGCGACGGGGGCTGTGGGCTCGGGCGCGCCGAAGCGCATCAGCACTGCGCGGAGCGGGTCGGCGGCTGGGTTGTTGACACGCATGGCCTTGACGATGTCCACGGTGCCGACCGGCTGGTTGTAGTACACCTCGTCGCCGCCGCTATCGGCGGACATGACGCTGCCTTGGAGCGACACGCCGGCGTAGAGGCCGCGGGTGCGGGCGAAGGCGACGATGTCGGCGTTGAGGTTGGTGGTGGTCGCCCCTTCGACGCCGCCGCCGATGCTGACGAGGGCTACGGAGGCGCCGGCGCCGACGCGAAACTGGCTGTCCATGACCGAGCGCAGGCCGTTATCGGTCAGGATGAGCATCATGACTTCGGCGTCCTGGATGCCGGCCTGCAGGCCGAAGCTGCCGCCGCCGACGCTGTAGAAGGCGGGCGACGACCAGCTGCCCTGCCCGCCCCTTGCCAGCAGCACGCAGCCGCCGCCTTCGCCGCCGAACACGAAGCCGGCCTTGAACACGCGGGGGCAGATCATCACGGCCCTCGCTTTCGGCAGCAGCGCGCGGGCGTCGTGGCCTTGCCGGTCGGACAGCACGTCCTGGGCTGCGAGTGTCGCGCGGTCCACCAGTTCCTGCTGGTCCTGCGCCGTGACGGCACGCGCCTGGCCCGCGAAAGCGGCCAGCATGGTGAGGGGCAGGAGAGTGCGCACGAGGCGGGTGCGGAGCATGGGACGTTCCTTCCTAGGACCTGTCCCGATTCTTATGGCACATGATGGCGTTATCAGGGCAAGTTAACAAACGACTCGACCTTTTCGAGCCGTTTGGCAAGCGGGCGTGCGTTGGCGTCTAGGCCGCCTGCTTCTCACCGGTTGCAACTGAGGCGGGCGGAACCGCAACAGCAGGGGCTTCGGCCTTGATCGCCTCGACCTTGCGTTCGACCAGCTCCACGATGTGGTCGATCATGCTGGTGCCTTCGACCGTGTGGTCGGTGCGGCCGGCGGCATAGACCATGTGGCGGTTGTTGCCGCCGCCGGTGACGCCGAGATCGGTCATCAGCGCCTCGCCCGGGCCGTTCACCACGCAGCCGATGATGCTGAGCGTCACCGGCGTTTCGATATGGGCCAGCCGGTCTTCCAGTGCCGCGACGGTGCGGATGACGTCGAAACCCTGGCGGGCGCAGGACGGGCAGGAGATGATCTTCACGCCGCGATGGCGCAGGCCGAGCGATTTCAGGATCTCCCAGCCGACATGCACCTCCTCGGCGGGTTCGGCGGACAGCGAGACGCGCATTGTGTCGCCGATCCCGGCCCAGAGCAGGCTGCCCAGGCCGACGGACGACTTAACCGTGCCGGTGCGTTTGCCGCCAGCTTCAGTGATGCCGATATGGAGTGGGTGGTCGCAGACATCCGCCAGCTGCTGGTAGGCGGCGACGGCGAGGAACACGTCCGACGCCTTCACGCTGATCTTGAACTCGTGAAAATCGTGGTCCTGCAGGATCTTGGCGTGTTCGAGAGCGCTCTCGACCAGCGCGTCCGGGTTCGGTTCGCCGTATTTCTCGAGCAAGTGGCGCTCGAGCGACCCGGCGTTGACGCCGATGCGGATGGAGCAGTTGTGGTCGCGTGCGGCTTTCACCACTTCGCGCACCCGTTCCGCGCTGCCGATGTTGCCGGGGTTGATGCGCAGGCAGGCGGCGCCGGCCTGGGCGGCCTCGATGGCGCGTTTGTAGTGGAAATGGATGTCCGCCACGATCGGCACGTTGACCTCGCGCACGATCTCGGCGAGGGCGGCGGTGCTCTCAACGTCCGGGCAGGACACGCGCACGATGTCGACGCCGGCGAGCTCGGACAGCCGGATCTGCGCGATGGTGGCCGCCGCGTCCGACGTCAGCGTGTTGGTCATGGTCTGCACGCTGATCGGCGCATCCCCGCCCACCGCCACTTTGCCGACATGGATCTGACGGGATTTGCGGCGGGTGATCTGCTGATAGGAGCGATAGTTCATGATATCCGTCCTGGTGGGGCAGCTCGTCGGTTCGGGTGCAGCACGCCAAAGATATAGGGATGGCCCCGTGCCGGGTCAAAATCCAGGTGCGGTCGCGATCAGCCTCGGGCTGGGGCAAAGCGGAAACAGGCGCGATGGTGTCTTGATGGCTGGTTCACTGAGACTGCGAAAACGCCGCCAGGATTGCCCACGGCGGCGTGCAGCTGTCGACGCTGCGCCTACTGAACGCCGCCGGGCAGACCTTGGACGTTTTGCAGCACGCCCGGTGCGGAAAGGCCGTTGCCGGCTTCTGGATCTGCTTCGCCGTTGCCGCAGACCAGGCTGCCGAGCTGCTTTTCGCAGCGTGGTACGCGCTCGGCGTAGGTGGCGTTCGGCGGCGTGATCGTGCACGCGGCAAGCTGCGTCATTGCCAGTATTCCACCTGCGATCAGCAGGTTTTTCAAACCATTCATTCGGAAGTGCCTTGTTGACGATCGGGATGAGGGGCGTTTCGCGTCTGGCGTTCTTTAAGCGACGGGCCGACTCTAGCACGGATTAGCCGCACAAGCATCCTTTGTGACGCAATGATGCTGACGAGAATGCGTCATCGAACCGCGCAAACGAAAAGGCCGCC
>CAZZVF010000419.1:0-2729 GCA_964657355.1 uncultured Buchnera sp. | reverse complement strand
AGCCATCGTGGCGCATTAGACCACAACAGCATTGGCGCAAACCGCGCTGTTGCCACGCCATGGCCTGCGCCCTAAGCGGCGCCAGGGCACTCAGGGCCCGAGCGGAGAGGAAGCGGAATGCGGGTGCTGCAGGCGCTGGTCATCGTCATGGGCGTGCTCATCGTGGTCGGCGTCGCCGTCGTCGCGGTCACCATCGTCGGGCGGATCTCCGCCGCGCCACACGGTGAAGCAGCCGGGGTGCTGCACGAACCGCCCGGCACCCATATCGCCGCCGCGTCAGCCAACGGCCGCCAGCTCGTCGTGGTGCTGCAAGGCGGCGGCCCGGATCGCGTCGCCGTCGTCGATCTCGTCACCGGCAAAACCACCGGCCATTTTTCCCTCGCCCAATAGACCGCCCCGCCCCTTTCCCCTCCGGGTTGCACGCCAGCCGAAGCTGCCTTAGGAGGGTGCCCGGCCAGATGTCCCGTTCGTCTAGAGGCCCAGGACAGCGCCCTCTCACGGCGCTAACAGGGGTTCGAATCCCCTACGGGACGCCAGCTTTTTCACGCACTTAAGGATCAGGAAGCAGGCTCGTCCACCGGCCCGAGGATCGCGTCGATCAGCGCCAGCGCGTGCTGGTCCTTCGCGTTGTCCTCGGCGCCAACCATGCGAAAAACACAGCGTGCCGCTTGCGCCTTTGCCAACAACCCCGCGAGCGTGTGGGTTGGAAGCGCCGGTATCTGGTTCGCGATGCTCCACCACTTCGCAAGCTGGTCCTCACGCAGATCCCCGAGCGACTCCTCCGACTTCGTGTCCAGCCATACGCAGCTTTCGTCGATCATCTGAAGCCGGTTGCTCATCGCTATGAGCTTTGTGTCTGAGCCTGCAGATGCTGGCATGGTCGTCCCTCCCCCTGCAATTCGAGCATGGCATCATAGGCCTGCTCTCGGGCCCTCTCGTAGTATGCGTCGCACCCTACCCTCTTCGGGGCAGTCCGGCACGTTGCGTGCTATTTCTATGGCAGCATTTCGCGGCCGGCGTTCCGCTTCAACAAGGTCGGGAAATGCTCTCGAAGGCATTTGTCGAGCCAAGCGGGCTTGCGGCAGATGTTGCCCGGGCCGCATCTCATGGCCTCCAAAGCGCTCACTTTCGTTAGCCATTACCCCACAAGCTCATCCTGCCGCGAGTTACAAACGCGGACGCAAAAAAGGCCGGGGATCGCTCCCCGGCTTTATGATGTCTAACGGTAAAAAGATCAGTCAAAAACGCTTAGACACCCACCAGGGCTTATACGAAGCATCTTATACAACTTATTGGCGAATTAGTAGTGGTAATAATCGCAGTACGGATTTTCGCGGGATCGGAGAAAGCCTGCGTCCTCCAGGCAACAGCCCCGCCGTAGATGCTCCCCCCGGACGCACCGCCGGGGGACCCCCTTCGAATTCGATTACCCCGAGCGCCCCCCGACCCCCATGTAATACATCATTGCCCGGAGCGGCGCCGTGACCCTGTAGGAGGTGCTGGCACGCACGACCGCCACCTCGTTGCGGGCGATCGCGGCTGCCGACAAAGCATCCGCAAGCCTCTTCTCGAGGTCTTCGACCACAGCGGACACGATTGCCTCAGCCGGGCGCGACGCGGCCGGACGCAACACCGTGCCGTCCAGTTCCAGCTCGAATGCGCGACCATCATCCGCACGCCAGCCTGCAATCGCCGCGGCAACCACCTGCCACGCTCCCGGCGGCGCGGGCGGATTTGCAAAATGCCTCTGCGGACCGGCAACATCCAATTTCCGGCTGGTAAATCCCAGCCCTGGCAGATCTGACCTGGCGACATGCTCCCACGACTCGGGTTCATGCCCATAGCGAGTTGCCAGATGGATCAGGTCGGACTCGGTGAGGTCGGCCTGTGCCAGCCGCCTGAGCGCCCCAAACCAGTGCGAGCTCTCGTGGGGCGCATTGTCGGACCTTGCAAGTACGGCAAGGCTGCCGGTGATGATCTTTTGCCGCAACTGAACGACCGAGCGCACCGGCAGGTGAAGCAGACGGCCGATGCACCGGTAGTCCACCGGGCCGCCGTCACGCGGCTCGACGGTGTGATTGCCGCTGCTCGGTCGCAGCATCCCGCCTGTGGCTTCGAAAAACCTTCTGGAAACAACGATCTTCGGGAAGGGCTGCTCGCCCGGCCGCGCCCAGATCGGATCGCCGATCTGCAACGCCTCGCCGTCGAGGCGGTCCGGCAGGCAGTCCGTCCATTCGAACACTCCTGCTGTGCGCTCACCTTCGATGGCGACCAGCGCATGCTCGAGCGCGGCACGGTCCGGCACGTCGATGAATTCGTCCGCATCCAGAAACAGCACGTAATCCGCCGCGGTCGCACGAAAAAGGTGACGCATGGCATAGTTGCTGGCGAGCGCCTGATGGTGCCCGGGAAGATCGATCTGCCAGCATTGCCAGGCAGCACGGTCCGCGCAGGCATCGCGCAGCAGCGCCTGTGTGCCGTCGACGGAGCCGTGGTCGAGCAGCACCGCATGGTCGAATAAGGCCGCGAGATGCGAGAGGAACGCACCGGCGATATCTCTCTCATTGCGGATGACCGTAACGACCGCGAGCTGCATCAAACATCCCGCAAAGGATTATGGTGCTCGCCAACTGGAATTTGTGCGCATGGATCGCGTCAAGCAGCGCTCGAGCCGGAAAGGCCGAAAATCGGTTCGTGCAAGCCGGCGGAGGTGATATCACCCCCGCCGT
>CAZZVF010000418.1:0-2731 GCA_964657355.1 uncultured Buchnera sp. | reverse complement strand
CCTCGCTGCTGGCCATGCGCACCGCCATCGCAGCGCGGGTGCTCGCCGCACTTCCCGGCGAGAACGGCGCCATCGCGGCGACCCTTCTCACCGGCATCGGCACCGCCATCGCACCGTCCGACCGGCTTGCCTTCCAGAGTTCCGGCCTGGCGCATCTTCTGGCGGTGGCAGGCCTGCATATCGGCATCGTCATGGGCTTGGTGTTCGGCCTCACCCGCATGGGTCTCGCCGCCTGCGAGCGCACCGCGCTGTACTGGCCGACCAAGCAACTGGCGTCGATCGCGGCTCTTGCGGCCGGTGCATTCTATCTGGCGCTCACCGGCGCGCACGTGCCGATCCTGCGCAGCTTCGCCATGGCCTGCCTGGTGACCCTCGCGGTCATCACCGGCCGCCGCGCCGTGTCGCTGCGTGCGCTGGCAATCGCCGCCACCGCCCTGATGCTGGCCGCACCGCAGGAAGTCGTGGGAGTGAGCTTCCAGATGAGCTTCTCGGCCGTGCTCGCGCTGATCGCGGGCTACGAGGCGGTGCGTCCGGTCATGGCGCGGCTCGGTCCCGATACCTGGTGGCGCCGGCCTGTCCTGCATTTCGGCGGCCTGGCGATGACCAGCCTGATTGCCGGCACCGCCTCGCTGCCGTTCGCAGCCTATCACTTCGGCCGTGCGACCCTGTGGTACGTGCCGGCCAACCTGCTCGCCGTGCCGGTCACCGCGTTCTGGGTGCTGCCTTGGGGCATGGCCGCATTGCTGCTCATGCCGCTGCACGCCGAACGCCTCGCTCTGGTGCCGATGGGCTGGGGCATTCACGCCATCATGGTCATTGCGCGAACTGTCGCCGCGTGGCCCGCCGCCAATGTGGCGGTACCGCAAATGCCCGCTTGGGCGCTTTGCCTGGTCGCCGCCGGTCTCGCCATCCTGTGCATCTGGCGCACGCGGATCCGGCTGGTCGGCCTGGCACCGCTATTGGCAGGCCTGCTCGCGCCCATGGTGGTCCATGCGCCGGACATCGTGGTCGGACCCGACGCGGCGATCATCGCCCTGCGCGATGATGGGCGCATCCTGGTCCAGCAGCTTGCGCATGCCTCGGCATTCGAGCAGCAGGCGCCGGAACGTGTCTGGGGCTCCGCCGCCCATGAGGCACTTACCTGCGACCAGAACGCATGTCCGGTTCAGCTCGGAACAGCCACCATCCTGCTCGTGGGCAAGCCGGCAGACGTTTCCTGCCGCGGTGCCACGATCCTCGTCTCGTCGGTATCGCTCGGGGATGTCTGCCCCGGTCTGCCGCATGTCGACCGCGCGAGCGTGCGCCGGGACGGCGCCACGTCGGTAAGCCTGTCCGGTCGGACCGCGCTCATCACCACCGACCGCGACATAAGAGGCGACCGGCCCTGGGTGATCGGCCGCCTGGTGCGATTTCCGGCCGCACTGGCCGAATAGCGCCTCAGTACTTCCGCAGCAGGGCGATGAGGCGGCCCTGCACGCGCACGCGGTTTGCTGGCAGCAGCCGCGTCTCGTAGCGCGAATTGGCAGGCTCCAGC
The DNA here is from genome assembly GCA_964657355.1 of uncultured Buchnera sp. Classification (GTDB taxonomy): domain Bacteria; phylum Pseudomonadota; class Alphaproteobacteria; order Acetobacterales; family Acetobacteraceae; genus BOG-908. Next base: position 1,197 of record CAZZVF010000418.1, on the reverse strand, counting down.
GCGATCGAATTGCCGCGCCGGCGCAGGCGCTTCAGCGTCACCTCCATCTCATCCACCAGCGCCACGATGATCTGGCCGTTCTCGGCCGTCTCCGCCTTGCGGATGATGACGGTATCGCCGTCCAGGATGCCGGCCTCGATCATCGAGTCGCCCGCGACCTCGAGGGCGAAGTGGTCGCCGGAGCCGAGCATGGCGAGCGGCACCTCGATATGGGCGCCATCGTCACGCAAGGCCTCGATCGGCAGGCCGGCGGCGATCCGCCCGTACATCGGCAGCTGCACGGCCGCCGCTTCCGCCGCCGCGCGCACGCCGGGTAGCCGGCTGCTGAAATCGCCGCGTATGACGTTCGGTGAAAAGCCCGGCGATCCTGCCGCGGGAACAGGCGGCGCGTTCGACCCATGCGTCGACGCGATCTCGCTTGCGGTGCGCCGCTTGGTGGCAAAATTCTCCGGCAGCCGGACCACTTCAAGCGCGCGCGCCCGATGATGGTGGCGGCGCAGGAAGCCGCGTTCCTCAAGCGCCGAGACGAGCCGGTGGATGCCCGATTTCGAGCGCAGGGTCAGTGCGTCCTTCATTTCCTCGAAGCTTGGGGAGACGCCAGTCTCCTTCAGATGCCGGTCGATGAAGCTCAGCAGCTCGTGCTGTTTGCGTGTCAACATAACGGCGCCTCGCTCCCTCCCGCCCATGTGGCTGCCGCGGCCGTGAGACCAAGGATGGGTCAGGATCAGGGTGAACAAACCGGCAACCGAGAACGTTCTAATTTAGTTCCTCAGGTTCCGTCAATAACCCTATGTCAAAGCCCGAATTTGTTAAGAAGAAGTATCCGCACCTCGGCGCCGGCCTCCAAGGCAGGGGCGTGCGGCGGCCGCAGGATCAATGCGCCGGCCTCGGCGAGGATCCGTAGAGTCGCCGAATCCTGTTTGTCGAACGGTGTCGCGACCAGCCTGCCGGCCGAGTCTCGCGCGATTGCGGCACGCGGATGGTCGGCGCGGCGGTCGTTCTGCTTCATCGGCGCACCGAGGATCGCCGTCTCCGTCTCGAGTGCCGCGTCGGGCAGCCCCGACAGCCGCCTGATGGCTGGCATCAGGAACAGCAGCGAGCAGACGAAGGCGGAGACCGGATTGCCGGGCAGGCCGATCACGGGCGTGGCACCCATGCGGCCGTGGATCATCGGCTTGCCCGGGCGCATGGCGATCT
>CAZZVF010000417.1:0-2737 GCA_964657355.1 uncultured Buchnera sp. | reverse complement strand
TACGGCGCCGCCCTGGTGCTGCTCATCCTTGTGCTGAAGATGGGCCATGTGGGGAAGGGGGCCGAACGCTGGCTCGAACTCGGCCCGGTCCAGTTGCAGCCGAGCGAAATCATGAAGGTGGCGCTCGCCATGGCGCTTGCCTCCTGGTTCAGCCGGGCCAGCTGGGCCCGCGTCGGCAATCCGCTGTTCCTCATCCCGCCGGCCATCGCAGTCGTGCTGCCCGTGGTGCTGATCCTGAAGGAGCCGAACCTCGGCACCGCCTTCATCACCGCCATGGTGGGCGCCTCCATCTTCATCGGCGCCGGCATGCGGCTCTGGCAGATCGCACTCCTCCTGGTGCCCGTGCCGTTCCTCGCCGAGTTCGCCTACCACCATCTGCACGACTACCAGCGTGCCCGCATCACCACCTTCCTCAACCCCGAAAGCGACCCGCTCGGGGCCGGCTACAACATTATCCAGTCCAAGATCGCCCTCGGCTCGGGCGGATTGTGGGGCAAGGGCTTCATGCAGGGCACCCAAGCCCACCTCAACTTCCTGCCCGAGAAACAGACCGACTTCATCTTCTCCATCGTGGCCGAGGAATGGGGCCTGATCGGCGCGCTAGCGTTGCTAGCATTGTTACTCCTCATCATCCTCGGCGGCATGCTCATTGCGCTGCGGTGCACCCATCGCTACGGCCGGCTGCTCGCCCTCGGCATTTCGTTCAACATGTTCATGTATGTGTTCGTGAACGTCGCCATGGTGGTCGGCGCCATCCCGGTCGGCGGCGTGCCGCTGCCGCTGGTCAGCCACGGCGGCTCGGCCATGCTGACCGTCATGTTCGCCATGGGCTTGCTGATGTCCGTCCACGTGCACCGCGACGTGGTGTTCGAGGACAAGCGGGAAGCCCTCTGAGCCTCATGCCGCATGGTCTCTCGGAATTGCCGCCGCATCTGGCCAGCGCCTACCGCGCCAGCACCTACAGCGTCGCCGGCATCGACCTGCGCATCGGCCGCCCCTCGCGGCGGCTCGACGGCCTGCTCGCCGGCATGCGCACGCGTGACGCAGCGCTCATCACCGCCTGGAACCCGCGCGGCACGCGCCTGCCCGTCCGCATCAACGAACGCCGCATGGCCGAACTCCGGCACCGCCTCGGCCGTTCCACTCAACTCCCGGCAACGGGCGGAACGCGCACCTGGAAGGAAGCCCACCTGCTGGTCCCCGGCGACCTCCGCAAGCTGAAAACGCTCGCCCGGCTCTTCCGGCAGAACGCAATCGTTGCCCTCACCAGCGGCCGCGCACCCCGGCTGGTGGAGCTGACGCGATGAACCATGTCGCCAACTCCGCCCCGATCACAGCCGAGTCGCTGCATCAGGCGCTGCTTGCGTCCAACAGCGCCACCGCCGTGCTCGAGCGCCTGTGCGGCTCACCCGTCACCATCGTGCGCAACCACGGCGTTCCGGTCGCTCCCGATGCCGAACAGCGTATCCGGCTGAACCTCGACCCGGCCACCTCCTGGGCGCACCGCAGCGTCCAGCTTCAAGCCGGCAGCCGCCCACTCTCGCAAGCCGATCTGTGGTATGTCCCCAGCCGCCTCGATGCCGCCATGGCCGCAGCGCTTCTCACCACCGCCATACCGTTCGGCCGCATCGTGGCGGCGCTCAGCCCGCGACGCCTGACGCTGGAAACACGCTTTGGCGAACCCGGCGACCCGATCGCCCTGCACCATCACGCGCTCCTCACGGTCGAAACCGAGGGCCGGACCGTGCCGATCGCAGAGGTCCGGGAACGCTACTTCGCCGCGTCCTTTCCGGGCTGACCCAGCGCCTGCTCGCCAGGTACCTCATACCCGAGCTTCGTCTCCAGCAGCCGCGCCGCGATCCGGTCGACGGTGCGGATGATCACATCGCCGGCGCGCTTCACCGACGGGTCCGCATGGCCGAGCAGCCGGTCGGCGGTCAGCATCGCAGGCGACAGGATGCCCCGGATATCGTGACGCAAGGTCGAAACCTGCTTCTTGAGCTCAGCCAATTCCTCCGCGTCCGTCATGCCAACCTTTCACCAAACCAGAAGGCACGACTGCCAGCCCCACCCCCCAAACAGCAAACAAAATCGCCACCCGGGCCGTTTCCACGAACCTTTGTTTCGCCGGGTCATAGAACCGGCCTGGTGAGTCCGCTCGCGTGCTTATCCGAGCACCGGAGCGGAGGCGACCCGAACGGTCGCTGAGCACCGGAGCGCAGGAGAAGGTCGTGCGAAGGCACGCTCCGCGATGGGTCAGATGGCCGCCAGGGCAAGTTCCTCGCCGGTTGACGCCGAACGCAGCAGGCACTTATAAGCCGCCCTCCGTCACGGGACGTCCGCGCCCCGTGCCTGCCGTTGGAGTTTTCCGTGAAGCGCACCTATCAACCATCCAAGCTCGTCCGCAAGCGCCGGCATGGCTTCCGCGCCCGCATGGCGACCGTCGGTGGCCGCAAGGTGATCGCGAACCGCCGTTCCAAGGGCCGGAAGCGGCTTTCGGCCTGACGTTTTGGCGCCGGACAAGGCGCCTGTTCGTGCCATTGGCGGCGCCGCCATGCCTTCCATCCGGAAGCATACGCAACCGAAAGCCCCTCGTCTCAAGCGCCGGGCCGAGTTCCTCCGCGTGGCCTCCCGCGGCCGCAAGGCGCCGACGCCCGGCCTCGTTCTGCAGGTCCTGCTGCGCGACGACGGCGCCCCGGTGCGCCTCGGCTTCACCGTGACCAAGAAGGTCGGCAAC
>CAZZVF010000416.1:0-2747 GCA_964657355.1 uncultured Buchnera sp. | reverse complement strand
AGCCTGTGAAGCCACCTGCCTTTCCCGCGCGTTCCACTGCCGGTGACCTGCAACATGTGTCACCTGTCGTGCATAACCGGCGCAAAATGGCACAGGGAAAGAATGGCCAGGACATGCTGATGCGCAATCCGGCTGGCCTGATACGGGATAGGGTACTGGAGGCTGCGGGGCCGCCCGCGCTGCAACGGTTGCCCAAGGCGGCCCCGGCGCGCGTCCTGGTCGACCTGTCGCACGCAGCGGACGGCTACGTTGGGGTCGCGCAGGACCTCAGGCTCATTTTCAGCATGCTGTGCGACCTCGATGGCGTGGTGCCCTCGGGCCTGTTGATGCCCACCGGCCGGCATGACCTGCCGCGTGTCGCGCCCGGGCGCCACGACGAGGCAGCGATCGTCGCCGCGGTGCTGCATTGGATGGAGCGCAACTGGACGCGGCCTGAGCGGCGCATGTTCCCATTCAGCCTGATCCAGCGCAGCCAGACGCTACGCCAGCTCGTGCGCACCCGGCACCAGCTTCTGCGCCTCGGCAATCCGGGGCAGATGAACGCGCTCTGGCGGGTGCTGTTCGCCAAGACGCTGCCGCCGAACCAGCGCAGCGCCGTGCTGTCGCAGGATTTCTACGCGACGGACCTGTCCGTCAGCTTCATCATCGATCGCGTGGTGCACCCGCCCTTCCCGATGCTCAAACGCCTCGACGCGCGCGACTTCGACGCCGTGCTGTTCTGCATGCCCCGCCCGGTGCGGCTGCCGCGGGGCGTGCGCCAGATCATCCGTTTCCACGACGCTGTGCCCGTGACGGACACAGATACGGTCGTCGGCTGGAAAATGGCACTCGCCCACTCCCGCCTGGTGCGTGCCTGCGAGCCCGACGCGATCTTCGTCTGCAACTCGCCGCAGAGCCGCGACACGCTGCTGACGCTCGATCCCAGGCGCGAAAAGCACGCCGTGGTCATCCCCTGCGCCATCGCGCCGCACATGGAGTTCTCCGGGCGCGATGAGCGTGGCATCGATTTGGATGCGGTCATCAACCGGCACCTGACGTTCCGCGCCATGGGACCGGACATCGTGGGGCCCTCCCCCGGCTGGCGCCGTCCCGAGGCCGGCATGCGATATGTGCTCTCGGTCTCCACGCTCGAGCCGCGCAAGAACTTCCCCGGCCTTATCCGCGGCTGGGAGCGCGCGTCCGCCGGCGATCCCGATCTGCGGCTGATCATCGTCGGCGGTGCCGGCTGGCGCGAGGAGACGGTGCTGTCGCAGATGCGCCCTGGCGTCGAGAGCGGCCGTATCCTGCACCTGCAGAACCTGCCGCCGGACGAGCTTCATACCCTCATGCGCAATGCTGCCTGCTTCGCCTTTCCGTCGTTCAACGAAGGATTCGGCTTCACGCCGCTCGAAGCCATGCAGGCCGGCGCACCGTGCGTGGTCTCCGACCTGCCGGTGTTCCGTTGGATTTTTGGCGACTCGGCGATCTACGTGGACCCATACGATGCCGATTCCATCGCCGCCGGCATCAGGCGGGTGAGCAACCCCGGTACCACCGGGCGAGATCGTGCCGACGCCGATGCGCTGGTCGCCAACCTGCGTTCGCGTTCCTCGCAGATCCTGACGCGTTTCCAACCATCGTCCGTCGGCCAGGCCTGGGAAAGCCTGCTCGAAAAAATCCCTAGCGCCCGGTGAACCTCCCCTGACCAGGCAGCGCACCACCTTGACCACCGGCGGACCCGATGCCGACGGCTACGGCTTCGGCGGCCCACAAGCGGGGCCCTCTGCGTGCATTGCCGCCTTCCGAATGGCGCTCGATGGGCTGCCCGCGGCGGGTGGCCAGGCGCACACCTTGTGCTTCGCCTTGCCGCACGATCTACCGGCACGCCCAACGGGGGCGATCCCGGTGTTCGGCTGGGGTTTTCCAAACATTCCGCAGGAAGCCTGGGACAATAGACGGCAGAACGATTGGCGCATTCCGCTGCAACGGGCGGGTCGCGCGATCTGCTTCTCCTCGTCCGCCGCCGCGGCTGTGCACGCCGCAATGGGCGACGCCTTTCCGGTCGCGGTCATTCCCCCTCCCGTGGCCGAAGGGCGCGCGTCTCACGCCCGGGCGGGTGAGGCCGTGACGCTTCATCTCGCGACCGGAGCCGCACTCGACACCGCAACCTGGCCCAGCACGCTGAGCCCGGAGCCTGCATTCTTCTCGGAGGAGGGCGATCTGGCGGACGCGTCGACCGCAACGCCGTCGGAAACGGTGCTGTTCGAGGCCGAGCAGCAAACCGACGCCGTCTGGCGCAAGACCACGCGCTACCGGCTTGGGGTGACCCGGCTGCACGCGACCGAATGGTATCGCGATGCGGTGCGAGACCTGCTGCCGGAGCCGGCCGCGCGGGCCGCCTCGCGCGTGGCGAGGCTCGGCCTCATGGCCGCCCGCGCCGCCTATGCACGAATGCGTCGGCAGGCACCCTCCCACCCGCTCGCGCTGGACGAGCCGGTACCATCCGCTGGGAGCGAAGCATGGCCATCGCAATGGCAGGATGCGCCCGTCGCTCTGGAGCTGTCCGGCCTTTTGTTCGCGGCAGTCCATGGCGTTTGGGACCGCAGCTGGTCCGACGCGATTTCCGCCTTCGTGTGGAGCCACCGGGCACGCGCCGACGCGACCCTGGTCATCCGCAGCCACGGCATCGATCCCGGCACCCGCGGCCACCTCGCGAGCTTCCTGCGCAGGCTCGGCCCGTTCCGCTGCCGGGTCGTGCTGTTCGAGGG
>CAZZVF010000415.1:0-2779 GCA_964657355.1 uncultured Buchnera sp. | reverse complement strand
GACCCTCGTGCCGAAATGAGCCTGGCCGTCAGTCTGACCTGTTCCGGGTTTGCCAGATCGCTGCGCTTTTATACGGACGTTCTCGGCTTCACGACCATGCGCTACTTGCCCGAAGAACGTCGCGCAGAGCTGGAACGCGACGGCGTCGCCCTGGAACTGGCGGAGCTTACGACACGGGACGGCAACTCGGACAAGCTCGACTATCCCTATGGCCGCGGCGTGACCCTGGTCGTCTGGACCCGCGATGCTGACGCTGTCTATGCAGGCGTCCAGGCTTACGGGGCACGCCTGCATCGTCCGATGGAAGAGACCTGGCGTAGCGACGAAGACGGCGAACTCGGGCACATGGCTTTCGAGGTCCTCGATCCGGACGGCTACGCATTGCGCTTCTGCCAGGCGTTGCCGCCGCGCCGGCCTTCCTAGAGCCGCCCGCACAAAGCGCCCGAAACCCGACCTTGCCCAAGCTGCATAAGCGCTATGTCTGCCAGTCCTGCGGGGCCGTGACCCCGAGATGGGCCGGGCGGTGCGAAACCTGCGGCGAGTGGAACACCATCGAGGAGGAGGCGCCGGAGCCGCTTGCCGGCCCCGCCCGCAAGTCCGGCAACCGCCTGGCACTGGTCGGTCTCGACGGCAGCACCGAACCGCCACCGAGAAAACTCACCGGCATCGGCGAACTTGACCGCGTGCTTGGCGGCGGTCTGGTCCCGGCTTCGGCAGTGCTGGTCGGCGGCGACCCTGGCATCGGCAAATCAACCCTCATGCTGCAGGCTGCCGCCGCCCTGTCCCGCTCCGGCCACCGCGTGTTGTACATCTCAGGCGAGGAAGCGATCGATCAGATCCGCCTGCGGGCGCGGCGCCTCGGGCTGGAGGGAGCCAACCTGGAGCTGGCCACTGCCATCAATGTGCGCGACATCGCGGCCAGCCTGGAAGCCGAACGCGACGTGGCGCTGGTGGTCATCGACAGCATCCAGACGATGTGGCTGGACAGCATCGAAAGCGCGCCGGGCACCGTCTCACAGGTTCGCTCGGCCGGGTTCGAGCTCATCAGGCTCGCCAAACAACGCGGTTTCTCGCTCATCCTCGTCGGCCACGTCACCAAGGAGGGCGTACTCGCCGGGCCACGGGTGCTCGAACACATGGTGGACGCCGTGCTGCACTTCGAAGGCGACCGGGGCCACCAGTTCCGCATCCTGCGCGGCACCAAGAACCGTTTCGGCGCCACTGACGAAATCGGCGTGTTCGAAATGACCGACCGCGGCCTCTCCGAAGTGCCGAACCCGTCCGCCCTGTTCCTCGCCGAGCGGAGGGGAAACATCGCCGGCTCCGCAGTTTTCGCAGGCCTTGAAGGCACCCGCCCGGTGCTGCTGGAGGTCCAGGCCCTGCTGGCGCCGAACTCGGGCGGCAGCCCGCGCCGGTCCGTCATCGGCTGGGAGGGCAGCCGCTTGTCCATGCTGCTGGCGGTGCTGGAAACACGGTGCAACCTGCGGCTTTCCGGCAGTGACGTGTTCCTCAACGTCGCAGGCGGTCTGCGCATCACCGAGCCTGCGGCCGACCTTGCCGTCGCGGCGGCACTCGCCTCGGCCGCCAGCGGCACGCCGACAGACGCCAGCACGGTCTATTTCGGCGAAGTCGGGCTTTCAGGCGAAGTGCGTCAGGTGGCGCAGGCCGACCCGCGCCTGAAGGAAGCCCAGAAACTCGGGTTCGAACGCGCCGTCTTGCCCCGCAGACTAGCCCGGGGCAGCCGGGGCTCGGTTGCCGAGGGCATGGCGCTGAACGAGATCGGCCATCTGTCGGACCTGGTCGAGCAGTTCCAGTAGCGTGACCGACGACGCGCTTTTGCTCAGCGCGTTTCGGGCGCGAGCACGTCGCGGGCCGCAGGCTGCTTCGGCCCGACCTCGGCCTGGGTGACCGTTGCCGTCCAAATGCTATTTGCGGTCGACGCAGCGTGGACGACACACCCCGAGGAGACAAAGCGCCAGCCCACTGAAAGCGCTTGGCTCGCTCCGGCGCTTGGAAGATAAGGCCCAATGATCGCAAACCGCCCAGACGCATGAACCTGGTCGATCTGCTCGTCCTGGCTATCATCGCCGTTTCGGCCTTGCTCGGTCTGTCGCGGGGCCTCGTCCGCGAGCTGCTTGGCTTGGGCTCATGGTTGCTGGCCGGCTATTTCGCCTTCATTTTTGGCCCACAGTTCATCCCGGCGACAGAGCGCGCTATCGGCAACCCGGACATCGCTGATCCTGCCGCTTACATCCTAACCTTTCTGTTGCTGCTCATTGTGTTCTCGTTGGTGGCCAACGTGGTCGGCCGGCTGGTGCGGGTTTCGGTGCTCGGCGGCCTTGATCGCTCTCTCGGGCTGGTATTCGGCGTGGTGCGCGGCACGGTCATCCTGATCGCCGCCTATATTCCGCTTGGCCTGATGCTGCCGACCGATCACTGGCCGCCCGCCGTGCAGCAGGCGCGGACCATGAAGCTGATCTACGAGGGCGCGGTCTGGGCGACGGACCAGCTTCCACCCCCCTATCGGCCACGGGTGGCGGCGCCACCCGAGGACAGGCCGACAACCGCGGCGGCGCTCCTGCATGCCACCCCTGAAGGCAGCGCGCTTGGACCACGGGTGGGGCACAACTAGGTGGGGAGCAGGCGATGACCGCTCAGCGGAGACCCTGATGATATTGAACGTCGCGCCAGGCATGCCTTTGTCCGAGGTCGCCACTGCCCACGAGGTGCGGGCCGACGAGGTGGGCGACGACGACAAGATGCACGAGGAGTGCGGCGT
>CAZZVF010000414.1:0-2790 GCA_964657355.1 uncultured Buchnera sp. | reverse complement strand
GATATCGGCGATGAAACCGGGTTCGTGGCCGTCGAATTGCAGCGTGCGGCTTGCCTCGAGTGCGACGCCGATATCCGAGGTTCCGGCGGTGACGATGCCGATCGAGGTGGTGGCGGACGAGGTGGGTCGCGGCGGCCCGGCAAAGGCGGTGCGGGACAGCGGGTCGTAGTCGAGCGTGCCGCCGGCCGCCAGGGCAGCGTATTTTTCGGGATCGAGCCTGGTAAGGAGCAGGCCGCCCTGGGCCGCGGGATCGGCCAGGATGGCGTCGATCTGGACGGCGGACTTGCCTGAGCAGAACACGGCTTCGCCAAAACCGATGCGCTCCGGGCGTGGCGTGTCGAGGACGAAATCTTTCATGCACGGGCTTCCGCGGGAGCCTGGACAAACGCGCTGCCGGTGACGTAGGAGGCAAAGGTAATGGGGCGCGTGGTGCCGAGTTTGGCGATCGCCCGACGCAGATGCGATGCGTGCCGCTCGCTCAGGTTTGCCAGGCTTGCATCGTCGAGTTCGATGACGATGCCGGAGGCCCGCACACGGCAGCGGACGGTGCGTGGCGCGAGCGCACGGGCGACGAGTTTTTCCGCTTCGTGTACGATGCCGAGCACAGGGGCCTCGATGCGCAGACCGGTTTCGATGCGGCTGGATAGGCACGGCGCCGACGGCAGTTCGGCCAATGCGCCGAGGCCGAGTTGCGTGGCAAGTTGGCGGATGCGTGCCTTGCCGATGCCGGCTTCGACGAAGGGGTGCCGCACGTTGTAGTCGCGTGCAGCGTCGAGCCCCGGGCGGTATTCGCCGAGATCGTCCGTGTTGGTCCCTGAAACGATCTGCAGCGACGTACGTGAGGCGATGGCGCCATAGAGATTGGTCTTGCAGAAGAAGCAGCGATTGACGGGGTTTTCCCGATAGCGCGGATCGGCGAATTCGCCTGCGTTGAAGATGTCGAGCACCCAGCCCTGCCGCATTGCCTCGCGCTGCGTGCGTTCGGTTGCTTCGGCCGGGACGGCGGGCGACGTCGCGTGGTGCATGGTGGCCCGCTGTCCCAGAACCCGGTGCGCCTGGGTTGCCAATGTCAGGCTGTCGATGCCGCCGCTGACGGCGATCGCGACAGTGCCGATGCCGGCGAGAACTTCTTCGATTGTCGTCAAAGTGCTTCCTGCTCGGCGAGCCGGCGCCGCTCCGTCCGGGCCTGATGCGTGGAACCGTCTGCGAGGTCGTCGTGCTCGGCCTTTCCGGTGACGCCGGCAGGACGTTCCACCAGTTTGACGCGCACGCGCGCGCCATCGATGGCCGTCTCCGCCATGCGCCTCGGCAAAGCCCGGGCCTCGACGATGCGTGTGCGCAGGCCGATGGTTGTGGTCTGGTCGAAACAGGCGGCGATCGCGGCTTCCGCGATGGCGGGGTCTGCCAGCACCTGGATGTGCATGGCGAGGCGGCCCTTCTTGCCATAGGCGGGCATGGTGAGCGCGTCGTGCACGCCGGCGATGGCACGGATGCGGTCGAGCGCACAGGCGAGGTCTTCGCCGGACTGGTCGTCCACCTCGAATTCGATGACGAGGAGTTCTCGGTGGTTGGTCGAGGCGCCGGCCGTGGTGCCTGATAGCCGCGCGTCGAAGACGAGAACGCGCAGACAATTGCTGCGGCCGGGCAGCGTTTTCGTGCCGAAGCCGGTGCCGGTTTGTGCCATGCGCAGCCCGGGAGGTTTGCCGGCGGGGCACAGGTAGCGCAGGATTGCGGCACCGGTCGGCGTGACGCGCTCGCCTGTTATTCCGTCGTCGATCATGTCGAAGCCGCGCAGCAGCAGCGCCGTTGCGGGAGCCGGCACCGGCAGCATGCCGTGCGCGGTTTTCACCAAGCCGCCGCCGAGCGGAAGCGGGCCGGTGCTCCAAGTGGCCGGCCCGATGGCGTGGATGATCCAAGATGCGGCGAGAATGTCGGCAATCGAGTCCGCGGCACCGACTTCGTGAAATGCGACCAGCTCCGGTGCGATGCCGTGCACTTTGCCTTCCGCCTCTGCCAGACAGGAGAAGATGCCGATGGCGTGCTGCCTGACGGGTTCGGGAAGCTCATAACTTTCGATTTTCGCGCGGATGGCTGACCAGTGCATGTGATCATGGTGATCATGCGCGTGGTGGTCGTCCGCATCGCCGTGATGATGGTGGTGGTGGCCATCATGGTTGTGTGCCGCCTCATGCACATCGAAGCGGCGGCCTGTCAGCACGCGATCGTCGTGCGCGAGCAGGGTGCAGGTGACCGGCGCCAGTGATTGGGCGGCCGCGATGGCGCCTTGTGCGTGTTCGGGGAAGGCGTCCAGCATTGCGGCCGCGAACATGTCTCCCGCGATGCCGCCGACGGGATCGAGATGGATGTGCCTCAAAGCACTTCCAGCGCACGTGGACGGGTGGGCGGCGGAAACGCGCGGTCGAGCAATGCCATGTCGTCATGGTCCAGAACGATGCCGCGCGCCGCTGCATTCTCGCGGACATGGGCGATAGTGGAGGCTTTGGGAATTGCGATCATGCCGGGCTGCTGCAGCACCCAGGCGAGGGCAATCTGCGCCGTGGTGGCATCATGCCGCTGAGCGACCTGGTCGAGTTCCTTGTGGCCGATGAGACGGCCCTGTTCGAGCGGAGAATAAGCCATGACGGCAATGGAGCGGGCGCGTTGCCATTGCAGAAGGTCGTATTCGATGCCGCGGCGGGTGAGATTGAACAGCAGCTGGTTCGCAACCACCGCCCCTCCCGCGGCCAAGGAGGTGAGTTCCTTCATATCGTCGAGGTCGAAATTACTGAC
>CAZZVF010000413.1:0-2818 GCA_964657355.1 uncultured Buchnera sp. | reverse complement strand
TCCATCGTCGCTGTGCCGAGGGACTTTTTCAGCAGCCTGCTAGAGCATTTTCCGACCTTAGTGGATCACGATGCCTGCCGGAAAATGCTCTAGCTCTTTGTTTTAGCGAGCATCTTTATCCGACGGGTAATCCCGTCTGGTCGGATGATGCTCTAGCTCTTTGTCTTGGCGAGCATCTTTATCCGACAGGTGACCCCATCCGGTCGGATGATACTCCAGGAACGTCGTCAATCATGCCGGAAGGAGAGTATTTCACCAGGCTGACACTCCAAGATCGCGCATATGGCCTCGAGTGTTGAGAACCGGATTGCTTTTGCTTTCCCGGTCTTGAGAATGGAAAGGTTGGCAAGTGTTATGTCGACTGCTTCTGATAATTGGGTGAGCGTCATGCCTCTTTGGCTGAGGACTTCATCAAGCGTCACCGTTATAGGCATGGATCAGATGGTCCCATCCAACTCGCGTCGCATGATCGATCCCTGTGCAAATACGCGGCTGAGCACGAACACCATCAGCACGGCCATCCAGCCGCCCGCGGAGAAGTCGCTGAGCGGCGAGGCAGATCCCAAGCCCGGGTAGGTTCTGCTCAGGATCATGACCGGAAAGTCTAGCAGTTGGAGTAAGAGAAGCGACCAGCCGATCGTCTGTAGCCGACGTGCATTTGCTCCATTGAAAGGATCGCCGTCTCTGGCACTCGCAACGATACGGCCAAGGTTGGCAAGCAGCCTGTCTGTCGCGAATGCCATCAGGATGCCGATGAGCATCTCGAAGCGTAGCCCGGCCAACTCCGACGACGTATCGATGCCCGGATCCGACTGGGCGAGAAACGCCATCAAGTGATTTGCAAAGATCGAAGACAAAAGAAGAGCGGCAATGACTGCCAGCACAAACAACCTGTTGGAAATTGTCGCGAGGCTTACAACGAGGCCTGATATTCGAAGAAGGCGATCTTTTGCACGCATGGACATCTCCTTATCGAAGAACGATAAGGCGCATTCGCTTGTTCGTCAACATACTTATTGATAGTCGATAAGCCTAGAGGTTCAACAGTGGTCCTGCCCGACCGAGGCGGGGCTCTAGCGCTTTTCGAAGACGGCGACGGTCTCGACGTGGGCGGACCAGAGGAACTGGTCGATCGGGGTGGCCTGGACCAGGGTGTAGCCGGCCTGGGCCAGGCTGGCTGCGTCGCGGCTCAGCATTGCGGGGTTGCAGCTGACATAGATGACGCGCGGGGCGCCGGAAGCGGCGATGGCCGGCATCTGCAACGGGGCGCCGGTGTAAGGCGGGTCGAGCACGATGGCGGCGGCGCCGGACAGCTCCTTCGCGGAGAGCGGCTGGCGGGCGAGGTCGCGATGGGTGATTTCGACCCGTGTGCCGGACAGCGCGCGGCGCATTGCGGCGGCGGCCAGGGCATCGCCTTCATAGGCGACGACGCGCAGGCGTTCGGCGAGCGGGAAGCTGATGGTGCCGCAGCCGGCGAACAGTTCGACGGCGCGCGATTTGCCGGTGAGCTTGGCTGGGAGTCCGTCGAGCACCGCGGCCGCGATGGCGGCTTCACCTTCGGCGGAGGCCTGCAGGAAGGCGCCGGGCGGCGGTTCGACTTCGCGGCCTGCGAAGTGGATCACTGGGGCGGCCAGGGTGGCGGCGGATTCGGCAATGCCTTCGCCGAGCGACCACGAGATGCGGCGGACTTGCTGGGCGGCGGCGAAAGCAGCGAGCTTGGCGCGGTCGGTGGGGGCGAGCGGGCCATCGGTGCGGATCAGCAGGTCGGGCCCGTTATCGAGCAGGTTGATCAACACGCTGGCGGTGCGGCGGATCGCGGCCAGGCCGGCGAGCACGCGGCGCAGCGGAGCCACGAGGGCGAACACCGCCGGGTGCATGATTTCGCAGACATGCATGTCGACGATGTCGTGCGAGGCGATGCGGTGCAGGCCGAGCAGCAGGCCGCCTTCGATGCGCTGAGCGGCGAGGTCGATGCGGCGGCGTGAACGCGGCGGCGTGCGGATGAGGGGTCCTATGTTTGGCGTGGCAAAGCCGGCGCGTTGGAGTGCGGTGACCACGAGGCCGCGCTTCCAGTCGGCATAGGCGGCGTCGTCCCAGTGCTGCAGCGCGCAGCCGCCACACGTGGCGAAATGGGGGCAGGGCGGTGCCACGCGTTCGCTGCTCGCCTGCACGATGCGGGACAACACGGCGCGCGTGGTGCGTGCGGCGCCGGGCGTGGTCCCGATGCGGATGATTTCACCCGGCAACGTGCGCGCGACGTGAGCTGGACGGCCATCCGGCAGCACGGCCATGCCGTCGCCGGCACTGCCGATGCGGTCGATGGTGATCTCGGCTTCGGCTGCCGGGAAGGACAGGACCGGGGCCGCGTGCGCGGTGGCCCTCACGCCCCCAGGTCTTGGCTAAGGTCGTCTTGGCTGGGGTCGCTGTCGCGGTCCGGCTCGCCCTGCGGCGCATCCGCCGGTTCCGAAGCTGGTCCGTCCTGGTCGGATGCGGCGTCGCCGTAGCGGGTCCGGTCGCTGTCCATCAGCGTTTCCGGCGCATCGACGAAGGTGACGGCGCTCGTGTCGTCGTCACGCTCGTTGCGATCGCCGCGGTCGTCCTCCTCGTATTCGGCCTCGGAGGCAGCGGCGTTGAAGTCGATCGGCACGAAGTCCGCGCGGCCACGGCGGGTCGGCAGCAGCATGAAGGCCGGAATGTCGTCGCCGAAGGCCAGCACGGATGGCCCGAGATCCTCGTCGCGGCGGCGGTATTCGCGCGGGCGGTCGTTGCGGAAGTCTCGTCCGTTCTCACGGCTGAAGTCGCGCGCGGGGGCACGTTC
>CAZZVF010000412.1:0-2831 GCA_964657355.1 uncultured Buchnera sp. | reverse complement strand
CGCCGTTCACCGGCACGACGCACATGTTCCAGAACCTTGGTGACGGCACCTACTTCCATTCCGGATTGCTCGCGGTGCGCGCGGCCGTGGCGGCGAAGGTGAACATCACCTACAAGATCCTGTTGAACGGCGCGATCGCGATGACCGGGGGCCAACCGATCGAGGGCGAGAGTTTCGGCGGTGAGCTGACCGGTCCGCATGTGGCGCACCAGCTCTGGGCGGAAGGCGTCCGTCGCGTCGCCGTCGCGAGCGACGATCCGAGCCGCCACGACAAGGCCGAGTATCCGTCGGAGGTGACCTTCCATCACCGCGACGAATTGGACACCCTGCAGCGGGACTTGCGCGAGTTCGAGGGCGTATCGGCGCTGATCTACGATCAGGCATGCGCCACCGAACGTCGCCGCATGCGCAAGCGCGGCAAGCTGCCTGACCCCGCTGAACGGTTGTTCATCCATCCCGAGGTGTGCGAGGGCTGCGGCGATTGCGGCGTGCAGTCGAACTGCATCGCCGTGGAGCCGCTGGAGACGGCGCTCGGCCGCAAGCGGCGCATCAACCAGACCGTCTGCAACAAGGATTTCTCCTGCGCCAAGGGACTGTGCCCGAGTTTCGTCACGGTGCTCGGCGGCAAGGTTCGCGCGAAAGCGGATGCTGCGGACAACGAATTCGGCGACGAACGGGCGCTCATCGCGGGGTTGCCGGTGCCGTCGCTGCCGCGCATCGGCGAGGTGTACAACATCCTGCTGGCGGGCATCGGCGGACAGGGCGTGGTCACCGTCGCAGCCTTGCTCGGTATGGCAGGGCACCTCGAAGGACTGAAGCTGACGGTGCTCGATAATTCGGGGCTGGCGCAGCGCAACGGGTCGGTCACGAGCCATCTCCGGCTAGGCGACGGCGCGGAGCGGCACTCCCCGCGCATCCCGAACGGCGACGTCGATCTGGTGATCGGGGCGGATCCGATGGTAGTCGCCATTCCCGAGACGCTGGCGAAACTCGGGCATGGGCGCAGCGCGGTTCTGCTCAACCGGTTCGTCTCGCCGAACGCGCATTTCGCGCGAGATCCGGACCTCGATCTCAGCTTCGACCCGATGCTGGAAAAGGTCCGGCCGCGCGCCGATGCGGAGCGGATCATGCAGATCGACGCGACCAAGATCGCCAGCATCATGCTCGGCAACGCGGTGGGCGCCAACCTCTTTCTGGTCGGCTACGCTTGGCAGAAGGCGCTGATACCGCTTCGGGTTGAAGCCATTATGCGTGCCATCGAACTGAACGGCACCGAGGTCGCAATGAACCAGCGCGCGTTCGGGCTGGGTCGCATCGCGGCGGAGCGACCGGATCTGGTGACGCTCTGGCTGCGCGGGCATGAGGAAGTCAATATTCCCGACACGCTGGGCGACCTGCTGGCCGACCGGATGCCGCGCCTGCGGGCCTGGGGCGGCGATCGGTGGGCGCACAAATACCGTGCGCTTGTGGCGACGATGGAAGCGGCTGAGGCGAAGGCCGGCATAACGGACCAGACATTGTCGCGCGCGGTGGCACAGGTTGCGGCCAAGCTGATGACCTACAAGGACGAGTATGAAGTAGCGCGTTTGTTCAACGATCCCGGCTTTGCGGCACGGCTTGCGGAAAACTTCGAGGGCAACTTCCAGATCCGCTACAACCTGGCTCCCCCGTTGCTCGCTGCGCGCGACAAGGCGACCGGCCGGCCGAAGAAGCAGCGCTTCGGGGCATGGATGGGCCAGGCTTTCGCCGTGATGAGCCGTATGAAGGCGCTGCGTGGCACGCCGCTGGACGTGTTTGGTTACGGCGAGCATCGGCGCATGGAGCGCGCCTTGGTCCGTGAGTATGCGGATCTGGTCGAGAAGGTCGCGGCGGAGTTGACGCCGGGGCGCCAAGCGGCGGCTGAAGCGGTGCTGCGCTTGTACGACAAGGTTCGCGGTTACGACGTGGTGAAAGAACAGTCCGTAACCAAGGTGAGGGCCGAATTGCCGGCTCTGCTGGATCGGCTGCGCACGGCAGTGTGACCGCGGTCCACACGCACGGCTGACTTACGTCTAGCTATCGTCGATACGGCTTACGTCGGATTTGCAGGCGCGCCTTCATGGGCGCGCCTGTTGGCGTTCCGTCGTACAAATCAGAGCATCATTCGATCGAACGGGGCAACCTGTCGGATAAAGATGCTGGCTAAAACAAAGAGCTAGAGTTCACGTCCGGCCAGCTTTTGATCGGAAAAGCTCCACCCATGCGGATCGACCTGCACAGGTCCATGGGTCTGCGGCATCAGCCTGATTGTTCCGAAAAGCCACAGACACGTGGATGTGATGGATTCTGTGCCATTGCGGAACTTTTCCTGCCGATTCTGACTTGCGCACAACCTGCAGTAGTATTTCTATCGCTTGAAACACTCGGAGGGAATGTCGCTTCGGCCACGCTGGGGACTTAGCCTGATTGTATCGTTCACTATAGATCGCACTTTCAATCAGCGCGACAGCGCCCACGGTCTATCCTTTATTATAGGCCTGCCTTGAATGCAATACAGAGTGCTGGCCTATAGTTATAGGTCGGCATGCTGTGACAGAACACTTAATCTTACGCTCAAAAAATGTGAGTTGTTCAAGAGGTAAATATAATGAAAACGTTTCTTTATGGAGGAGCCGCGTGCCGGCCGCGGTCTATCCTGGGCCTGGCGGCGGCATTTGCTGTTGTGACTGCCACTGCCGCCAGCGCTTCGGCGGCTCCCCTGCCCGGCTACTTCAACGGCGGGGCGACGGCCGGTCGTGGCGATGTTTCGCTGGGCGTCTTGTCGCTCGTGCTGCAACGCCTGGCCGCCGAGG
>CAZZVF010000411.1:0-2836 GCA_964657355.1 uncultured Buchnera sp. | reverse complement strand
AAAGCGCGAGGTCGATGTCCTTGCCAGTCAGGCCCGGCACCCGGAGCAGAGCCGCGAAGCCGACGAAGAGCGCCAAAAGCAGCAGGAGACCGTAGAGCGGGGCTACGACGGCGTTGCGGCGCAGGGTGCGCTCATCCCTGGCCGTGTAGATCGAGGCGAAGCTGTGCGGCCACATGAAGAAGCCACAGGCCGTCAACGCAACCGTCGAATCGAACCAGGCGACACTCTGCCCGCGCGGCTTGAAGGTGAGGACGCCGGGATGCGCGGCCTGGATGGCCCGGAACATGGGACCGACGCCGCCGGAGATCTTCAGCGGCAGATAGATGCCGAGAAACGCCACCACGGCGAGGATCACCACATCCTTGATGAGCGCGATCGAGGCCGGCCCGTGAACGCCCGAAGCGACGACGAAAGCCGAGATCACCAGCGCGCCGAGCACCATGCCGACCGCGGGCGAAACCGCGCCGTAGCTCGATGTCGTCATGATGATGCCGAGGCCCTTCAGCTGCAGCACCAGGTAGGGCACGAGGGCCACGATGCCGACCGAGGTCACCAGTAAGCCGAGCGTGCGGCTCTCGTATTTGGCGGCGAAGAAGCTCGCCTGCGACACGAGCTTGCGCTCGCGCGCGTAGCGCCACACCGCCGGCAGCAGCCAGTAGGACAGCACGTAGGCCAGCGGGAAGTAGGAAAGAATGTAATAAGAGGCGGCACCCTTGCCGTAGGCGTAGCCCGACGCGCCGAGGAAGGTGAAGGTCGTGTAGATTTCGCCGGCCATCAGCAGGAAGACGAGGATCGTGCCGAAGCTGCGCCCGCCGACGCTCCAGCTCTCGAGGCCTGTGCCAAGTCCGACCTTTCGCCCGCGCCCGCCCAGCATCGCGATGACCAGCGCGGCGAGCATCGTCAGAGCGATGAGGATCGTCGCGATATTCACGACCGATTCCTCACGTCGAGCTGATAGATCACGAACAGGATGGTGGCCGAAAGCAGCGTGCAACCTGTCGCCCAAGCGAGGGGCAGCGGGAGGGCGAGCACGAAAGGCTCGACGCGGTTCATGAATGGCATGCCGACGAGAAGAGCGATCCAGGGCACCAAGCCGAGCGCCTTCAACCCCATGGGGCTTACTCCGTGTTGCCGCCTACACTCGCGCACCGTGCCAGGGCGTGGCAAATGAAGCGCCAGCGAGCCGGCACTGGATTACGGCTTGGAGGCGGCCGAATGCATGCTGGAACGGGCGGTGAGATCATCGCGCTCGATGCGAAGGAGCTCGCGGTGCGCAAGGTGTCGTGCCGCGATGTGATTGACGCCCATCTCGCCCGCATCGATGCTGTGAACGCCACGTACAACGCGATCGTCTCGCTCAGGCCGGCCGACGCCCTGCTGGCGGACGCAGACGCCGCCGATGCCATCGTCGCGCGCGGCGACCCTCTGGGGCCGCTGCACGGCCTGCCCCACGCGGTGAAGGATCTCGCGGCGACGAAGGGCCTGCGCACCACATTCGGCTCGCCGCTCTTCGCCGACTTCGTGCCGACCCACGACGCGCTTTTCGTCGAAAGATTGCGTGCCGCCGGCGCGATCCTCATCGGCAAGACCAAAGTGCCAGAGTTCGGCCTCGGCTCTCACAGCGACAATCCCGTCTTCGGGACGACCCGAACGCGTACGATCCGCGCTCTGCAACATCACCGGCGGCAGCGCCAAAACTCAAGGAGTGCCTGCGTATGCTCCGTCAGCATAAACAGTGTTTCTATATGACCCCGTGTTTGAGTCATAAGTCTGAACAACCTTGACCGGCTTAACGAACAGGTCTATTGAGCACATCATTTTGGTCGATTGTCTTATATTGCACAAGCTTTTCGCGCTATGCGGAATTTTCTCAAAACTTATATTAATATCTCTTACGCTTTTATCTTTGGGTATGCATACGAACCTATATTCACCCATGGTGACATTGCAGACCAGATTTCGGATCTTCACGGTTTTACCAATATAGTCATAAACATTCAATGCGAGTTCAGACGCATCGATAGTTTTTTGGCTACTAGCAATGTCGGAGTTTTTCGTAGCTCGATCATAGCACTGCAGCCTTTTTGCATCATTCGAAATGGTAACGCATTGTGCCGTCGCGGCAGTTGTCAAAAAAAGTGAGCTAACACGGAGACTAGTGACAGCGGCAAATTGCACGCAATGCATTGGAAACTCCGTCGCATTTGTTTGATGTAAGATGGGATTTACCCGATATCGAAACGCTTTGCGACCACGACGTGCCAACCTGCGCAGAATTAGAAATGGGGCGCAAAAAGCTTCGTTCGGTTTCGGATAGCTCTTATTCGTAATCGCAAAGGCAGCGGCAGCGGCTGCGGCTGCGGCTCAGCCCTGCACATCAAAGACGAGCATCCGTTATAATCGTCTGGGGGACGCCTAAATGCGGGTAGCAGCTAAGCGTTCGTGGAGCTTGACGCTTTATTTACCACGTCTAAAAGCAATCGACGCCTTTCGCGTCAATATGAGAGGCAATATGGCGATACCATCAGGCCCAACCAACCCAGTCTTCTACTCTGCGCTCTATAAGAACCTTAGCTCGTTAGTGCAGTCTTTCGTAAAAATATTCTTCACTCCTGCGACCTACAAAGCTGCATTTTTTACTGGTACATTAACTGCTACGTTGTTTGCGGGTGTTTATACGCTTCCGAAGACTATGGGTGGAGGCACGTACGCTTTCGAAATCGGCGTGCCAGGCCCAGATGCTGGTAATGGCATAGGCTTCCTGATTGCAGTTATTCTCGGTACGCTGTTATATGCGTTGCATCGCCGACGTACGGCCATTTTGCACGGGTGATTG
>CAZZVF010000410.1:0-2860 GCA_964657355.1 uncultured Buchnera sp. | reverse complement strand
TCTGCGACCCCTTACGGCCGATCCATCCTCATCGAGCCCTCAATGCGCCGACTCCTTCTCACGTATGACACCTCTGCCTCAGGCTGCCTCAAGCAAACCGGCCTCGCGGACAGGGTCTTGTCCGTCCAAGACCTTGGTTTGGCCTGCGACCTGCGTATCACGCCTCCAACATTCGAAAACGAGACCGATCTCCCAGAACTGTGCAGCGAGTTCTCTGAAATAGAATTGTGGTTCGATCCCTTGCCAGCGTCCCAGCTCAAACTTGCGAAGCTACTATCCCTCATCGAGATGAATGAAACGCTTACGACAAAGCTGATCCTGGTTTTTCCCAATCGCCCAATCGGCAGCCAAAATCCCAGGCACATCCTGGCCCAAGAATTCGTCCGCCACCGCTTGACGGCGACACACCTCGAAGCGGCCAAACGCGTCTGGAACGCCTTCCGCGCCGCCACGCCTGAAGATTTCGCCCAGTTGATCGCGGCCGATCTCGCCTGCCTGCCCCACATGAAGACGGCCGTCGAACGCATCTTGGGCGAGCTACCCGCCCCGATCACAGGCCTCGGGGCCACCGAGCGGCGCCTCCTGGAGCTCATCGCCCGAACCGGAGCGACATGGTCAAGTGTCGGACGCTCCTACCTCCAGGATGAACCAGGACGCGTGTTCTCCATCGGCGAAGCAGCCTTGCTCGTCCAACGCTTCAGCAACTGCCCGGCGAAAGTAGTCTGCGGCTTTGTCCCAGAACCGGTCATCACGCAGTCGCTACCGCGAGACCAAGAACTCAAGCACTACGACGCACACCTCAATTGTGCACTTGCGCTCTCTTCCCTCGGCCGGGCGCTGCTCCGCGACCAGGCAGATTTCGCAGCGCATAATCCGATCGATCGCTGGTGGGGAAATACTCACCTGCGCAACGAAAACCTGTGGCGCTGGGACCCGAGCGGCCCGGCGCTCCTAGCACCCTGCGATCCACGATCATGACCATAACGGCAACAAAACCGATCTTCGCGGCCTACCCCCAGACCAGGCCGGCGACGTCGAAATGCAGGATCTGCTCGGTTCCACGCCCAAGCTTTGCGTCCATCACCACCAGATGGCTCTTGGCGATCCTCTCCACAAAGGCCGCATAATCGTCGAGAATGAGCACGTTCGTGTCACCCTCCACTGTCGCCTCGGCCTCGAAGATCACCCGTTCGGTGCTGTCGAATTTCACCTGCACCTCGCAATGCTCGTCCGCGATGTCGAACGCGGCACGTTTCGTGGTGAGCACGACGCTGTTGCCGTAATGCGGCGAGCTCCGCAGCTCGATGACACCCGTGGTGCCATGGTCCCCCACGTTGCCCATGCCCGGGTTGCTGTCGCTCAGCAGCCGCGCATGCCGCGTCGTGTCGCCAAGCAGGCTGTCGCTGGTCTGGAAATAGAACCAGCCAGCCGGCGCTGCGGGCATCGGATAAGGTGCCGCTGCCGATGGTTCGTCCGCCGTCACACGCCGCATCTCATGCGTACGTTGCAACAAGTCCCAGGTCCAGCCGCCACGCATGTAGCAGGCCAGCAGAACGAGCTGAATGCCGATCAGCCCGATCAGCGCGCTCTTCGTGCGGTCCTTCATCCGACCGCAATGCGGGCATCGCCCCGAGAACAGCGACATTCGGCCGCGGCATCGCGGGCAATGCGCCAGGCCACGTCCGGCGCTTCGTCCCGCGGCGGACGCTTTCCTCAATGTCCCCCCGCGCTGCCCCACGCGTCAGCCGATCTGCGCCAGGCCGGCCATGCGCGGCAGCAGCACACGCGGAATCGCGATCCTGCCGTCTGCCTGCTGGTAGTTCTCCATGACCGCGATCAGCGCCCGCCCGACCGCGATCCCCGAGCCGTTCAGCGTGTGCACATGCGCGATACCTTTGAGATCGGGCACCTTGCCGTCCGGCGCCCGGAAACGCGCATTCATCCGCCGCGCCTGGAATGCCCGCGTGTTGGAACACGAACTGATCTCGCGCCACATGCCCTGCCCGGGTAGCCACACCTCGAGGTCGAACGTCTTTGCCGCACCGAACCCGGTATCTCCCGCGCACAGGAGAACGCGGCGATAGGGCAGTTCCAGCAACTCCAACACGCGCTCGGCACAGCGCGTCATGCGTTCGTGCTCGGCATCGCTCTCGTCCGGATGGACGATGCTGACCATCTCGACCTTGCGAAACTGATGCTGCCGCAACATCCCGCGCGTGTCCCGCCCGGAAGCTCCGGCCTCGCTGCGGAAACAATCCGTCAGCGCCGTCAAGCGCGCCGGCAATGCCGCAGCCGCTAGGATTTCGCCCGAAACCAGATTGGTCAGCGGTACTTCAGCCGTCGGAATGAGCCATCGTCCGTCCGTCGTGCGGAACAGATCCTCGGCGAATTTCGGCAACTGGTTTGTGCCGAACGCGGCCGCATCGTTGACCAGCGACGGCACGCTGGCTTCCTCGTAGCCATGCTCGCCGGTGTGCAGGTCGACCATGAACTGCCCGAGCGCCCGCTCGAGCCGCGCCAGCGATCCGCGCAGCACCGTGAAGCGGCTGCCGGCGATCTTTGCCGCACGCTCGAAATCCATCAGCCCGAGCGCTTCGCCCAGTTCGAAATGTTGCTTCGGCGCAAAATCGAATGAGGGCTTCGTCCCCCAGACCTTGACCTCCACGTTCGAGGTTTCGTCCGCGCCTTCGGGTACGTCCTGATCGAGCAGGTTAGGCAATCGCGCCAGGTGCTCGTGCAAGCGAGGCTCGACCTCAGCGGCAACCTGCTCCAGCCGCTCCATCTCGACGCGCAACGCGGTCGCCTCGGCTTCCAGCGCCGATGTATCCACACCATTCCGCCGCCCTTGGCCGACGTCCTT
>CAZZVF010000409.1:0-2898 GCA_964657355.1 uncultured Buchnera sp. | reverse complement strand
CTTGGCCAGCCGATCGAAGGTGGTGCGCTCAAGGCGCGGCACCGATGCTGCGGGAAGCCTCGTGGCCGCGGTTGCTGCAGCCGGTGGTGGCGCTCCTTGCGGCCCGTCGACAGGGGCGCGCGGGTTCGGTTGCACCGTGATGTCGGATCCTGTCCCGGCCTGCTGCATCGCATTTCCCACGAAGACCGTTCCAACGGGGCCGCCGCCGGGTGAGGCAGGCAGCCCGTCATCTACTCATTACGTTTGCAGAATATAACCTGCGGTTGCAATGGCCGGGTGGCCGAAAAACCGGGCGTGCGCCGGCGATCTTGGCAAACTGTTGCAGGTTTCACGCGGCACTGTGATTCTGCCCGGAAATGGTGCAGGCCGGGTGGCACGCGGCCGTAATTTTTCCCTGCGAGACATGGAGAGCTGGATGGGTCCCCCGTTGGAAGAGCCGGATCTCCGCAGGCAAGGGGTCATGATCGTGGTGCTGAGTGGCGTCGGCACCTGCATTGCGGCACTGCTCTGGGCGGTCTACGGCGTGCTGACCGGGCTGCTGGCGTTTGCCGTGGTGTTCGTGTGCCTGGTCGCCGTGCTGATCATCGGCGCTGCCAAAGCCTCCCGCCATCCGCCGCCGGGCCGCGTCGGTAAGCTGCCCGAATAGGAACAGCCCGCGGCTTTACGGAAAATTCTTAGCCGCCGCGTGAAGGTGGCCCGGCGGCAGCCAGTTCGGCGGCTTCGTCATCGGAGAACACGCGGCTGCGGGTGAGAAACCGCACGCCTTCCGGCGCTTCGAGCGAGAAGCCGGAGCCGCGTCCGGGCACGACGTCGATGATGATCTGGGTATGCTCCCAGTATTCGAACTGCAGCGCGCCGATATAGACCGGCGTTCCCGCGATTTCGCCGAGCTTCACGTCCTGCGCCCCTACTCGGAAGTCCGAACGCGGATAGCACATCGGCGCACTACCGTCGCAGCAGCCGCCGGACTGGTGGAACAGCAGTTCGCCATGCAGACCGCGCAGGCGGTCCACCACCTTCTCGGCTTCGGGTGTAATCAGCACTCGGTCGGTCATGGCGCGGATCCCTCGGGACTGTGCGGAAATCAGCCTTCATTTTCGAGCGAGCTGCGCGCCGCTTGCAATTTGGCGCACTCCTCGGCACTGGGGGACGGCTGCTTGAGATCGAGCCGGTCGAGCGCTTCGACCATGGCGGCGACGACGACCAGGTGGGTGAACGCCTTGTGGTCGGCCGGCACGACGAACCACGGCGCATCCTCCGTCGCGGTCGCCTTGATCGCGGCTTCGTAAGCATCCTGGTAGGCATCCCAGTGTGCCCGCTCGGCCAGGTCGGCCGCGCTGAACTTCCAGTTCTTGTGCGGCTCGTCGATACGGCTGAGGAAGCGCCGGCGCTGCTCGTCCTTCGAGACATGGAGGAAGAACTTCAGCACCACGGTGCCCTGGTTGCCGAGATAGCTCTCGAACGCCGCGATGTCCTCCAGCCGGTGCTTCCAGAATTTCCGCCCACGCGTGGAAGCCGGCAGATTCGCCTTGTCGACGATTTCGGGATGGACGCGCGCCACCAGCACGTCCTCGTAATGGCTGCGGTTGAAGATACCGATGCGGCCGCGCGAGGGGGCGCGCTTGTGCACGCGCCACAGGAAGCCATGCTCGAGCTCGTCCGGGCCGGGCTGCTTGAACGAGGTCACTTCCACGCCCTGAGGGTTCACGCCCGTCATGACGTGGCGGACTGTGCCGTCCTTGCCGGCCGCGTCCATCGCCTGGAACACCGCGAGGAGCGACCAGCTGTTCTCGGCGTAGAGGCGTGTCTGGAGTTCGGACAGCCGGTCGACGCCGTCCTTGAGCATCTGCTCGGCCTGCGCCTGCTCGTAGCCGTGCGGCGTGTCGCCCGGATCGTAGTCGCGCAGCCGGAAGCCGCTGCCGTCGGTGACGCGGTAGCGGTCGAGCAGCTTTTTCAGCTCGCGCGGCTTCATGCCGTGCGCTTCACCGTCAGCGGGGCAGGGGCCTGGCAGGTCGGCATCATCTCGATACGGTTGATGTTCACATGGGCCGGCAGATGCAGCACCCAGGCGACCGCCTCGGCGATGTCGTCGGCGGTGAGCGGCGTGGTGCCCTTGTAGACGGCGGCCGCCTTGTCCGCGTCACCGAAGCGGATTTCGGAGAATTCGGTGCCGCCGCACAGGCCGGGCTCGATATCCGTGACGCGCACATTGGTGCCGACGAGATCGGCCTTCAGGTTGAGCGTGAACTGCTTCACGAAGGCTTTCGTGGCGCCGTAAACATGGCCGCCCGGATAGGGGTAGGTGGCGGCGATGCTGCCGAGGTTCACCACATGGCCGCGGTCGCGCGCGACCATGCCGGGCAGCAGGGCGTGCGTCATGTTGATCAGGCCGGTGACATTGGTCGCCACCATGCGGTCCCAGTCGGCGGCATCGGCCTCCTGCGCCGGGCTGAGGCCGAGGGCTAGGCCGGCATTGTTGATCAGAGCGTCGACCTGGCCGAATTCGCCCGCGAACTCGCGCGCCAGCGTGCCGGGGAGCGCCGTGACCGCGTCCTTGTCGGTGACATCCAGCCGCAGCTTCAGCACGGCTCTGCCCAACTCGGCGTCCAATGCGTCGAGCCGGTCCTGGCGCCTTCCCGTGGCGATGACCCGCCAGCCGTCATGCACCAGGCGGCGCGCGATCGCCGCCCCGAAGCCGGCGGTGGCGCCGGTGACGAGGGCGGTGCCTTTCACAGGATTTCGAGTTCCACCGGGACGTTGTTCCGCGTCGCCTTGGAATACGGGCAAACCTGGTGCGCCTTGTGGACGAGGTCCTCGGCGGTGGCATGGTCGACGCCGTCGATCTTGGCCTTCAGCTTGACCGAGAGGCTGTAGTCGTTGCCGTTCACGTTCAGCGTC
>CAZZVF010000408.1:0-2907 GCA_964657355.1 uncultured Buchnera sp. | reverse complement strand
TTCCGGCGAAACCGGCGTCATCCGGCGTGAATTCCCGCTCTGGCTCAACCTGCCAGGTTTGCGTCCGCTGATCCTGGCGACCGCCCACCCGCACGCCCTGAACCAGGGCAGCACTAGAATCCTGCTCAGAAAGCCACGCTAGGCCGCAGCCTTTGTTCAGCCCTTTTTAGAGAGCGGCAGCGGCACCCAGCGCAGCCCATCCTGGCTCTGCACCAGCAATAGAACCGTCTTCGGGCCTTTGCCACGCACATCGTCCAGCCGCTTCTGCATGTCGGCCGGCGTCGCGACAGGCTGCTGCTGCACTTCCACCACGACGTCGCCCGGCTTCAGGCCGCGGTCCGCCGCGATGCCGTCATGCGACACGTCCGTGATCACGATACCTTTCTGCTGGGCGTCGATCTTGTATTTGCTACGCAACGCATCAGTCAGCGGCGACAACTTCATGCCGAATGCCGAAAAATCGGCCGACGGGTTCGTCACCGCCTTCTTCGGCTTATCAGCCATCGCCTCCTTCTGGTCGTCGGGCATCTCGGCAACCGTCACCTGAACGATCTGCTTCTTGCCGCCACGCCACAGCTCGACCGGCACCTGCCTGTCGATCGCCGTCTCCGCGACAACACGCGGTAACGTCTTCATTTCCTTCAGCTTCTGTCCATTGAAGCTGAGGATGATATCGCCGTTCTGGATGTGCGCCTTGTCCGCCGGGCCACCGCCATTCACGCCCGCAACCAGCGCGCCATCCGGATCATGCAGGCCCAGGCTTTCCGCAATATCCGGTGTCACTTGCTGGATCCGAACACCCAGCCACCCGCGCCGCGGCCGGCCGTATTTTTCGAGCTGCTCCACGACATTGCGCGCCTCGTCCGAAGGGATCGAGAACCCGATGCCGATCGATCCGCCCGACGGCGAATAGATCGCTGTATTGATGCCGATGACCTCGCCGGCCATGTTGAACAATGGACCGCCAGAGTTGCCGCGATTTATAGCGGCATCGGTCTGGATGAAGTCGTCGTAAGGGCCCTGTTGGATGTCGCGCCCGCGCGCGCTTACTATGCCGGCCGTTACCGTCCCGCCCAGCCCGAACGGATTGCCGATCGCCAGAACCCAGTCGCCGACCCGGCTCGCGTCGCTGTCACCGAAATGGACCGAAGGAAGCGGCTTGTCGGGATGCACGCGCAAGACCGCAATGTCGTTGCGGTCGTCATGCCCGATCAGCGTCGCCTTCAGCGTCGTGTTGTCCTGCAGCGTAACGGTAATCTCGTCCGCCCCATCGATCACATGGTTGTTCGTGATGACGATGCCCGATGGATCCACGATGAATCCGGACCCCAGGCTTTGCATCCGGTGACCATGTCCAGGCTGCGGCGCATCCGGTGCGGGACTGCCGCCACCGCCATCCGGCCCCTGATCGTTGTCGCCCTGATCGCCGCCGCCGCTATTGTCGCCCCCGTCGCCGTTATTACCGCCACCGCCACCATGACCGTGCCGGTTCATGAAGTCCTTGAAGAACTGCTCGAACGGCGATCCAGGCGGAAACACCGGCATCTCCGGACCCTTCTGGGCGCCCTCGCTGTCCGGCTGGGCATTCTGCGTGGAGCTGATGTTAACCACGGCCGGCAGCAGGTTCTGCGCCAGATCGGCGAAGCTGTCGGGAGCGCCCCGCGCGAGCGAAGGGTCCAGCGTCAGTGCCGAAGTCGGCAGCGCCAGGGCCGAGGCGAGGGCGAAAACCCTGAAAGACGAAAAACGCATCGGCGCGGAGATCCTTATTCTAGGCGTCATTCGTCATGCACCAGGCGCATTCCCGGCATCCAACCCTAATCTGGGACCGATTGCCCCGAAGGGGAGGTCGCACAAGCTGCCGTTGCATTCCGCTACGGACTCTTCGGCAAGCCCTGCATCAGCTTCAGGAAATCGTCCTGCGGCGACAACACCAACCGGCCCTTTCCGGCGGCGAACGCCTCCTTATACGCCTGCAGAGTCCGCCACGTGGAGAAGAACTGCGGATCCTTCTGGAACGAACTGGCATAGATCGCGATCGCCTGTGCCTCGCCCTCGCCGCGCAACCGGTCCGCGTCAGCCTTGGCCTGCGCCACCAGCACCACCTTCTGCCTATCCGCATCTGCCCGGATCTTGGCCGATGCCTCGGCGCCCTCGGCTCGCGCCTGCGCCGCCACCCGCTTACGCTCGGACTGCATGCGCTGCAGGATCGCCTCCGTATTCTCCTCCGGCAGATCCGCACGCCTGATGCGAACGTCGACGATATCGACGCCGAATCCCGTCATCTCGCCATCGACCTGACTGCGGATCGATCCCATGATCCGCGCCCGCTGCGCCGAAAGCACATCCAGCAACGTCTCGTTGCCGAGCACCCGGCGCAGGCTTGAGGTCACCACCGAATTCAGCCGGGCCTTGATGCCATCCTCGGTCGGCCCGACGGTCTGATAATATTTCAGCGGGTTGGTGATCTTGTAACGCGTAAAACTGTCGACGATCAGCCGCCGCTGGTCGCCCAGGATCACCTCCTCGGAGGGCGCCTCATAGTCCAGCAGCCGCTTGTCGAACACGATGGCGGTCTGCACGAGCGGTATCTTCGCGTGCAGCCCGGCCTCCGTAATCACCCGCACCGGCTGCCCCAGCTGGGTGATCAGCGCGATCTCGATTTGCGACACCGTGAAGAACGACACGTGGATGAGCACGAAAGCCGCGACGGCGATCACCGCGACGCCTGCGAGCAAGCGGTTCATTTCGGTGCTCCCTGGCCGGAATCGGGCGAGGCGGGTAGGGGCCCATCCAATTGCAAAGTCGGCAGCAGCCCGCGCAGCTTGTCGTCCACCACGACGGCCGGTGTATGCGACAGCACGTCCTGCATCGTCTCGATGTAGAGCCGCTTCAGCGTCACGTCCTTGG
>CAZZVF010000407.1:607-2912 GCA_964657355.1 uncultured Buchnera sp. | reverse complement strand
GTGAGCATGAACAGCGCCTGCGCGAACAGATCGAACGTTCCTGTGGTCACCATGCATGTAGACACACCGACCGAGAATGGCGCCACCAGTATCAGTACCGTCGGCTGCAGCGCGTCTGGCATCGCCGCCTCAAAAACCAGGCGCGAGAAAATTAGCGTAAACAGCGGGATTGCGAAGAAGAGTCCGATCGCCAGCGAGGCGACCATTAGGGCCTGCATCGGCGGAAGTGCGAGAGACGGCAAGGCTAAGGGAACGTCGAGTAGACCGACGACGGGGATAATCCAGGCCGGCGTCGCATGCGCTACCTGTTGCCGATGGCTTATCCAGCGCGTCACCATGAGCCAGGCGAAGAGAAACATGCCAATCGCACCGACGGCCCAGAGCCCCTGCGCCACGCGCAGCGCATATGGGCGATGGTGATCGGTAGGAGCAGCATGCTGATAAGTATCGTGCCGAATAGATTGCCGGTGATCGGATGGTTGAACTCCGTGGCCACCGCTGCCGGCGCGGTGACCGCCTTGATGCCGTAGCCGACGACAAGCGCTACGAAAGCGATGGCCCCAATCGCCCCTATCGTCGTCGCGATCCATATCGGCGTGCCGAAGAGACTGTGAGCGTGGCGCCAGGCGACGCTGAGCCCGGTCAGGCCCATCACGGAGCCAAACATACCGACGGGCAGGTAATCGAGCGACAGCTTGTGGGGCGCCTTGGCGGCGGTGCTCATTGGCGCGGGGCCCGGCTGGAGGATGGCTTCGCTCATGACCTCACCCCCTCGATAAGAAGAGCCTGCGCCGGCACGAGGCGTGCAGCGAGGTCTTTTGCAACGCCGGCCTCCCGCAGCACCCTGTCTATCGGATGAAAGCCGATTAAAACTTGGCCGTCGCGATCCTCCCGGACGAGGACGCGCAGCGGCAGGTCGAGCGCTGCATGCGGCGTCGCCAGCATGATCGGCGTGCCGCCGCGTGGGCTGCCGTAGATCAAGACAAGCGTCGGCGGCATGGTGAGGCTGACATCGCGAGCCGCACCTGCATGATCGATGCGGGCAAAGATGGTGAGTCCGGCCCGCTCGATCCCCTGCTCAAGGCTCGCCACCGTTGCCGTAAAATTTTGCGCGCTGACGTTCTCGACGTAGCTGCTTGGATGGTCCGTTGATGCGATGCTGACCATGGATATGGCCTCCGCCCGATGCGCGCGATAGCGGCATTGGTCAGCGGCGAACCTAGCCTGCGACCGACTTCGGTTCGATGCCCGTACGACGCAGCTTGATGACCCGAAGGATCAATACGCGATAGGCTTGGGAGCGCTACGATCCGGAGCCGTCGCATGCCCGTCGCCGACAATGAGGATCCCCTAAGCGCCCTGGCGCCGCTACTGCGCGTTCGGCCGGAGCTGCAGAGCCTCTGCCGCTTCGAAGCACGATGGGCCTCGCCGCAAGCAAGGGAGCCGAAAGGCTGGGCTCCGTTCCACATGGTGACTGTCGGCAGCTGTGTACTCGACGTCGGCGGCTCACTGCATACGCTTGAAGCCGGCGACGTCGTTCTGCTGCCGCACGGCGATGCCCACGTCGTTAGGGGCGCGGCGGCCGTACGACGAGGTCGGCCGCCTGCGCTTGTAAGCGTCAAGACGACGAGCGCCATAGCAATCAGGTCGAACGTTGATGATCCGGAGGTCGAGTTGATTTGCGGGCGCCTCGCGTTCGAGCAGCCACATGAGAACCTCGTCAGGATTGCGCTGCCGCAGGTGATCCGTGTCGGCA
The DNA here is from genome assembly GCA_964657355.1 of uncultured Buchnera sp. Taxonomy (GTDB): domain Bacteria; phylum Pseudomonadota; class Alphaproteobacteria; order Acetobacterales; family Acetobacteraceae; genus BOG-908. The sequence continues at coordinate 1,156 of CAZZVF010000407.1, read as the reverse complement.
CAGCCGATGGTGGCACGGTCGCACGGCTACATGATCTGCTGATGGCGATCCGCGACGAGCTCGACGGCGCGGCGCTCGGCGCCCGCGCCATCACCTGCGATCTCGCGAGCGCGCTGCTGGTCATGATCCTCCGCGTCCACTTCCTGCGCCACGCCGAGAGCAAAGGCATCCTCGGCCTCCTTGCGCATCGTCAAACAGCCCGTGCGGTCACAGCGATGATGCAGGCGCCCGCGCGCACATGGAGTCTCGACGAACTGGCGGCAACTGCTGGTGCTTCGCGCGCCACGCTTGTGCGTGAGCCGCAAGGCGCAGGCGTCTCCCTTTGAAGTGCTGGCTGAGATCAGGCTTTCCCTCGCGCGGCACGCCCTCGCCGCCTCAACGCAACCGCTGGCGGACATTGCCTGCGAGGCTGGCTATGCTTCGCAGGCCGCCTTTAGCCGAGCGTTTAAGCGGCGGTTCGAGCGCTCACCAAGCGAGCTGCGCGTTTCCTTTAGCGTCGGTAGCGTCGATCGCCAAGCCTAAGCGTTACTTTCGCGCCTGAAGGGAAAT
>CAZZVF010000407.1:0-597 GCA_964657355.1 uncultured Buchnera sp. | reverse complement strand
GCGACTGTGGCAGCTACAATATCATGCACGTCCCTGCCTCCATTTATCGTTGTTCCGTAACCCGACTCTACTATAACGATAGCTGAGTCGAGGATCAGAGTTCTATGCTGTTCGGTTAGTAATCCCGTACGTAACATATACTGAACCGCTTTCATCGCCACTATGTTAATAAGGTATGATATGTCCCCATCATCGCATCCACAATTTTCAGTCATCTGGCTCTCTTCGACCGAGCGCTAGCCAAGTCTCCGGTGGCCCAAGCTCATTCAAGTACTTTTTTATTGCCTCGAAGTGATGCGCCTTTCCATCGTGAAAATGGCGGTATGCCAAATAGACTCCGTCAAATGTTATATCTTTCCAAACTTCATAGCTGCCGTTTCTGAGTGCGTATTGTCTGTACCTATCTTCAGATTTATATATCTCATCGAACAATTTTCGTAAGTATACGCGATCAACATCGTCCACAGTGTGGACCCAGTTTAGGATGCTTTCAGTATGTTTTGCCGCGACATAAGCCTGGCTTATCTGCATACCCGTTCCTCGGTGCGTTATGATACCATTTTTCAAATGTGTTGCCGTCGCAACTGTCACTAGCCG
>CAZZVF010000406.1:0-2917 GCA_964657355.1 uncultured Buchnera sp. | reverse complement strand
GCTGGCCAGCGGGATTGAAGCGGCCCTGGGTGTAGCGTGCGATATTTTCCGCCCGCGCGATGTAGTTCTTGCCGCGCGTATGCAAGCCGGCGACCCAGCGCCAGGACAAGGTGTTAGAGGCGGGATCGAAATCGATGAGTTCGCGCGCGAAGAAATCCGCACCCAGTTCCCAGGGCAGTCCGAGCGTAAAAATCCAGATGCTGGCGAACCACATGCGAACGTGATTGTGCAGCCAACCGGTTTCACGCAGTTCCTGGTTCCACGAGTCGAAACACTCGATGCCGGTGCGCCCTTGCTCCGCGCTCTCCAGGTTCCGGTGCCGTCCGGCGCTGCTCCGCGCCCGGGCGACACCCTCGAGGTAATGCGTCCACACCGATGGATGTTGCTCGAGATTGCCTTTGAAGTAGGTGCGCCAATAGACTTCCTGAACGAACTTCCTGGCTTCTGCTGCGCCGTGTTCGCTTGTGGCGGCGTCGATCACCGCTTCCTCGCTTAGCAGGCGTCGCCTGAGCCATGGCGATAATGTCGATGTCGTCGGATCCTCATCGGGCCGAGGCACCGTATTGCGTTGCTCGGCATAGCGCCTGCCAAGACTTGGCAGTGCGGCACTCAGCCGTGCGAGACCCTGCTCGCGCGTCATCAGCTTCGGCGAAAATGGCTCTACCAAGGGATACTGCATCCTGCGTAATCGAGAAATGCACCGCTCTCGCTGGCTCGCCCAATCGTCTCAAGCAGCATCGCGGCACTTTGTGCAGGCGAGATGCCTTGACCGGTTTTGGTGAACGGTGCTGAGAGCGCCGTGCGAACGGTGTTCGGATGCAGCGCCAAAACGACGGCATCTGGCCGGGAGCGACCCAGCTCGATAGCGGCGGTGCGGACGATTTGGTTCAGTGCGGCTTTCGAGGCCCGATACGAATACCAGCCGCCGAGTCTGTTGTCGCCGATGCTGCCCACCCTCGCAGACAGGCAGGCGAACACGCAGCGCCCATGTCGTGGCAAGAGCGGGCTGAAGTACTTGATCAGCATTGCCGGCCCGATCGCATTCACCGCAAAGGCTCGTGCCAGTATCGCAGGGTCCAGTTCCTGCAAGCGACGTTCAGGATGCCGTCCGTCAATAACGAGGGCTCCCGTTGCACATACCACGAGGTCGAACGGATCGCCCTTGTCGAGCGAGATCGCGGCAGTCTCGATGCTGGCTTCCTCCTCGAGGAAAATGGGCGGCGTAGTGTGCCTGCTCAATGCAGTGACGCGAGTCTCCTGTAGCTTGAGAGCATCGACAAGTGCCATGCCGATGCCGCCGCTCGCCCCTGCGATGATTGCGCGCGACGGTCGCCAATGTTGCTGCATGGATTCAATATAAGGGGGAGCAGCCCTTCGCCAATCTGCCATGCCCTCCAGGATTCAAAACGCGTAGCCGCCTCGGGCGTTCGGCAATAACGCAGCCACGCGAAACAGACGCCAAAAAGGTGCATCATGTCCGACACTCAAGCCGATACATCCTTCGTCAATCCGCTCGATGACAGCAACGAGGAGCGCCAGCAACGCATTCGCGAGCGCGCCTATCATCTATGGGAGGCCGATGGCTGCCCGGAAGGCCAGGAACTAGACTATTGGGATCGCGCACGCAGCTTGGTCGGCATGGAGGAGCATCCGCATTTCGGCGACAAGCCAAATCCTGCGAGCGTGCCGGGAGCAGATCCGATGCGGTTGCAGCCCGTCGAGGAAGCCTCCATCCAGGAAAATCTGGGCGAGTTCCCGGACAGGCTGTCCGATCAGGGAGAGCGTCAGGCTACGCCATCGATCAAGGCCCGCCTCTCGACTCAAGGCTGAATTGCGTGAGGGATGTCGATGGCCGGGCCGTAGTGCCCGGCCATGTGGCTACTTGGGCACCACCTTCGTGCCGTTACCGTTCGTCTGGTCCTGCGGCTTGATGACAGGCGTCGGCATCTTCGCGTCTGTCGGCGGTTTTATCGTCATAGCCGGGTCGACCTGCGGCGGCTTACGCACCGCGGGGGAGGAGACTTCGGGCGGCGCCGGCGTCGTCGGAGGTGCTGCCGGAGCTGGCGACTGTGCCCCAGCCGCACTCATGAGCATGGCGAGGCCAAGTGCCGCCAGCAGAGCAGCCGGTAGCCGCTTCATCAATCAGCCCTCAGGCCGTGGATGGAAAATAACCCTGAAGCGTCAGTCCATACCCGCGCCGCAGTCCAGCCGGCACCTGTCGTCAGGGCGCGGAAGCCGGCGAGGCTGTGCTTGTAGCTGTTTTCGGTGTGGATGGTCTCACCTTTCGTGAATTGGAAGGGCGTGCCCGCAATGGTCACCGTCTGTGGCACCAGGCTCTCGAGGTGCATTTCTATCCGCCCTTCGACATCGTTCCACACTGCGCGGTGCGAAAACGCTTCCGTGTCGAAATCCGCTGCAGCTTCGCGGTTCAGCCGGGTCAGCAGATTGAGGTTGAAAGCAGCAGTCACACCCTGGGCATCGTCATAGGCTGGCACGAGAACATCGGGGCCCTTGCGAAGATCGACGCCGACGATCAGCCAGGCGCCCTTACCCAGTGTCTCGCGTGCCGCATGAAGAAAGTCGGTGGCGAGTGCAGGCTCGAGGTTGCCGATCGTCGAGCCCGGGAAGAAGCCGAAAACCGGTGCCCCTGCAATGCTCGATGGCAGTGACAAAGCTTGCAGAAAGTCGCCGCAGATCGGGTGCACGGCGAGCGCCGGCCGTTCTTGCGCGAGCCTCGCCTGCAGCTCGCCCAATGCTTCAGCCGCGACGTCGATCGGCACGTATGCCAAGAATTTGTCCGGTCCGGCGTCGAGCAGCAGAGCCGCCTTACCTTCGTCGCTTGCACCGTATTCCACCAGTGCGCTGCCTGGCTCGGCCAGCGAGGCGATATCGCCGGCAACCTCGCCAAGCAGCGCCC
>CAZZVF010000405.1:2098-2965 GCA_964657355.1 uncultured Buchnera sp. | reverse complement strand
ATGAACGCCGACAACCCCAAAGACCGTTGCGCCAGCTGCAAAGCTTCCAGCACGGCACGCTCGACAGCCAGCCGCGCCAGATTCACGTAAGCCGCCACGTCGCCGTGATCGGCGACACCGCCCTCGGCAATCACCGCTGCCTTGCGCAGCCATAACGACGCGGTTTCCTGCGCCATCAGCAACGCGCCGATCCGCCCCTGCTGGTGCGAATTATCTGCGCGCCCACGCTTCGCCAACTCACCACGCACACACGCGCACAACGCCTCGAGCCCGCCCAGCGTCACCGCCGACGTGCGCCATGCGCCGGCCGAAAATTCCGGCTGCCGCAAATAGTCGCCAGCACCGCCGACAACGTCCGCCGCAAGGCCAGTCAGCTCCATCGCGCCGGTCACCGCCGCCCGCATACCCTGCAGCCGCATGGCGCTCTTGCGGGCCCGGTCCGCGGCATCCAGCGCCACGGCTACCATCACCGTCGCGCCGTCGTCACGCGCGGCCGTCACCAGCGCCCGCCTCGCGTGCCCGGCGCCTGAACAGAACACCTTGCCGCCGACAAGCGCGCCGTCCTCGATGCGCAGCCCCGGTGCCTGCTCCGTAACCCACAGGCCGAACAGCAGCCCCTCGGCTGCGTCGGCGCTCGCCCGGGCAACCTGCGCCTCCGACCCGTAGGCCGAAATCAGCTTGAGCGCATTCACATGCCCCTCGAACAACCGCCCGGTCGCGAGGCTCCCCCGCCCGATCAGCCGCAGCAAATCGAGCAACCCCTCGGCCCCCGCAGGGTCGGTGCCCAATCCCAATCCGCCAAACCGCACCGGGGCGGGGGCCGCCAGCGCACCCGCCTCGCGCAAGGCTGCAATGTTGCTTTCGGGA
>CAZZVF010000405.1:0-2088 GCA_964657355.1 uncultured Buchnera sp. | reverse complement strand
CCCCGTCAGCGCCGTCCCCAGCGCCCCGCCATACAGCGCCGCCGCACCCTCCTGGAAGGCCGGCACCAGGGCCGACACGCGCTCCAGCAGCGCCTCCACGGAGGTCGGCGCGGCAAAGCGTTGGAAGGGTGCGTTCACCCGGCATCAACGTAGCGCGTGCGGCAGGGGTTGCCGTAAGGCGCATCGGCCGCGCACATCAGGTTGAAACCCGAAAAGATCCGCCGCATATCGCGCGCGGCCCACCTTTAGTGCCCGACCAGCCCGACCGGAGAATACACCCATGAGCCAGACCACCGAGACCGCCCCGGAACGCCACGAATTCGGCGCCGAGGTCGGCCGGCTGCTCGACCTCGTCGTCCACTCGCTCTACTCCGAACGTGAAATCTTCCTGCGCGAACTGGTGGCCAACGCCGCCGACGCCACCGACCGCCGCCGCTTCGAAGCCCTCAGCAATGCCGCTCTGGGCCAGCTTGAAAACGCCGGCGTGCGCATCGTGCCGGACAAGGAAGCCCGCTCCCTCACCATCGAGGACCAGGGTATCGGCATGTCGCGCGAGGAACTGGCGCAGAACCTCGGCACCATCGCCCGCTCCGGCACGCGCGCCTTCACCGCAACGCTCGAAGGTGCTTCCGAGCAGGAACGCCCGGCCATGATCGGCCAGTTCGGCGTCGGCTTCTACGCCGCCTTCATGGTCGCCGACCGCGTCGAAGTCACCTCCCGGAAGGCCGGCGCCGACGAAGCCTGGCTGTGGGCCTCGGACGGCCGCGGCGAATACACCATCGCCCCCGCACACCGCGACACCGCCGGCACCACCATCGTGCTGCACATGAAGTCCGACGCGGACGAATATCTCGAGCCCTACCGGCTGGAGACCGCCATACGTAAATGGGCCGACCACATCGCACTGCCGATCACCGTCGTACATGACGGCAAGGACGTCGCGGCCAACGAAGGCACTGCTCTCTGGCGCAAGCCGAAAGCCGAAGTCGAAGAACAATCCTACGAAGAACTCTACCGACATCTCGGCCACTACTTCGACAAGCCGTGGGCCACGCTGCATTGGCGTGCCGAAGGCCAGCTCGAATTCTACGCCCTCCTGTTCGTTCCCGGCGCACGCCCGTTCGAAGCCATGGAAGGCGATCGCGCCTCGCATGTGCGCCTGCACGTGCGCCGCATGTTCATCACCGACGACGCCAAACTCCTGCCCGAATGGCTCCGCTTCGTGCAAGGCGTGGTCGACACGGAAGACCTGCCGCTCAACGTCAGCCGCGAAATGCTGCAGGCAACGCCGGTGCTGGCACGCATCCGCAAGGCCGTCACCAACCGCGTCATCACCGAGCTCAAGACCCGCGCCAAAGATGCCGAGTCCTACACCAAGTTCTGGGACAATTTCGGTCCCATCATGAAGGAAGGCTTTTGGGACGACACGGAACATCGTGATTCCCTCGCCGAACTCGCACGCTTCCGCTCCTCCACACAGGAAGGCTGGACCTCCTTCGCCGACTACATCAGCCGCATGAAGCCGGAACAGGAAGCCATCTACATCCTGATTGGCGAAGACGAGGGCGCGCTGAAATCCTCGCCCCAACTCGAAGGCTTCCGCGCCCGCAACATCGAAGTGCTGCTGCTCTCCGACCCCGTCGACGCATTCTGGCCCGGACGCCTAGGCGCCCATGCCGGCAAGCCGATCCGCAGCGTCACCCAAGGTGCGGCCGATCTCTCCAAACTCGAAGCCGCCAAACCCGAGGGCGAAGCCGCCGACACGGAAGCCCTTATCCCGGCTCTCAAAGCCGCCCTAGGCGCACAAGTCGACGACGTGCGAACCACAGACCGCCTGGTCGACAGCGCCGTCATCCTCTCCGCCAAAGCCGCCGGACCCGACCTGCAAATGCAACGCCTCATGCGCCGTAGCGGACGCAGCATGGGACCCGCAGCCCCCATCCTGGAAATCAACCCGCACCACGCCCTCATCCGCCACCTCGCCGACAAAGCCAAAGCCGGCGAAACCATCACCGAAGCCGCCGAAACCCTCCTCGACCTCGCCCGCGTTCAAGACGGCGAACCCCCCGCCGACCCCGCCGCCTTCGC
>CAZZVF010000404.1:0-2966 GCA_964657355.1 uncultured Buchnera sp. | reverse complement strand
GCCCCGCCGAGCACCCAGCTCAGGGTGTGAAACGCAGTCGCGCGCAGCATGGCGGGCCGGTCCGCCTGCAGGCGCATCAGCCGGTCGTGCAGGCCGGCGAGCGACCAGGATTGCAGCGCCGGCCAGCGCCGGGCGGTCCGCTCGACCGCCGCTTCGACCAGCCGCAGCAGCCCGAGCCGCTGCGCTAACACGAAGCCGGCCGCCCCCGCGCCGGTGAGCAGCACTCCGACGCCGATCCAGGTGGGTGCTGCCTGGCCCGATCGCATCGACACCAGGATGAGCAGGCCCAGCACCGTGAAGAGGAATTGCGCGCCGGCTTCCACGGTGAGGTCGAGCACGGTGCCCGCGGTGGCAAACGGAATGCTCAGGCCCTGCGCTGCCAGCAGGCGGATGGCGACGACCTGGCCGCCGATCTGTGCGACCGGCAGCAGCGCGTTCACGCCTTCCCGGATCCACCGGATGCGCAGCATCATGGCCTGCGACAGACGCGGCCGGCCAAGCACCTGGCGCCAAGCCGCAGCGGACAACGCGAGCTGCGAGACATGGACGCTGGTCATGAACGGCAGCGCCCAACCGGCGGCGGCGATTTCCGTCACCACCTTCGCGGGCCCGATTTGCGCCAGGATCCAGAGGAATCCCGCGAAACCCGCGACAAGTGCCGCTATCTTCAGCTTCATGCAGGCCTTGTTGCCTCGGATCGTGCCGGGTTGTCAGGCACCTTCTCGAGAATGGAGGCGAGGTAGAACGGGCGCCAGTGTTCGGAACGCACGGACAGCCCCGGCGAGGCAGCAAAGCTCTGATGGATCCGGCGCGACCGCCTGGAATCCGGGTCCGCCTTGAAGAAATAGTGGTTGGCCAGCAGGCATAGCCCGTCCGGCGCCAGCAACTGGGCGATGCGGCCGGCGATCGCGGTGAGGTTCGGGCCGCCGGTGTCGTCCAGGTAGTACAGCGTGTCTGCGATGACGATGAGGTCGAACCGCCCGTCCAGGCTGGGCGCGAGATTGGTGACGTCGCCCTGTTCGAAACGCAGGTTTCCGTGCCGCACGGCGTGGCTGCTGGCGCGGTCGACGGCGGCCTGTGCGATGTCGAGGCCGAGCACCCGGTCCGACACCATCGAGAGCTTGCGGCTGAGCACGCCGACGCCCGATCCGAGATCCAGCGTGTGGCGGAAGCGGCGTCCCTCGGGCAGCAGGGCCATCAATCCTTCATACTTCCAGCGCTGATAAGAGTAGCGGCGATCGTCGGACGCCCAGGGGTCGGCGCCCGCCGCGTAGGCAGCCTCGAAAGCGGCGCGCGCGGTTCCGGTTCCCCGGGCGCGCGCGAGGGCCGCATCGGTGCGGGCGCTCCTGATGAAGAGGCCGATGTCACGTGGCGCCATGAATATCCAGCGGCGACGGGATGGCCTGACCGGATCGCCCTGGTCGGAGGATGCAGCACCACGCGGCGGTGCCACGGCCGTCGGGCTTAGCTCGGGATGGGACATTGGACGCTTCCGGAAGCCGCGCAGACGAGTGCCGACGCGTTCAGCTTATTTCGTGCCCGGGAAAACCGATTTGCTCAAGGTAGCGTGTCATTGCCGCGTACTTGCCTTCGGCGTCGCCCACGCCGGAATGGAAGTGCACGAGGCCCAACGGCTCGGTCGGGGTCTCGCCCCAGCCGCGCACGAAATCGGTGAACCTGTCGAGCAGCGCGAAATCGCCGCCGCCGATGGCATGCAAGGCGTAGTTCACCAGCGCCTGGTCGGTGAAGGCGGCGATGAGCGCCGGGTCCGCGGTCCGCCGTAACGCACGCACCACGGCGAACAGGGAGCGCGCCACGTCGATATTGGCGAAACCGAGGATACCGGACGAGCCGAGTGCGAAGGGCCTGGATTTGAACCGCGCATCGCCTTCGGTGAGCCAGGTGCCGAACCAGTTGCCGTTCTGGGTCGCGGCAAAGGCCTGCGCCGAGCGTCCGGCGAGCTTCGGCAGCAGCCGGTTTTCGGTGGCGACATGGAGCTGTCGCGAGACGGCGAACTGGCGCAGCAGCGGCGCCAGGGGCGCGTTCGCGACCACGTCCACATCCATGTAGAGCACCGGCTGGAACGCCTCGAGGTGCCAGTTCTCCATATCGAAGCGGCTGAACAGCTTGGCGTGCGGGTCGCCCGCCGCGTAGATCCAGTTACGTCTGAAGGCATCCGGCACGTATTTCGCGACCGAGCCGCGCGGCCGGTCGGCTGCGATGCAGATATCGCCATCGTACTGCCCGAACCGGTGCAGTGCGTGCAAAGCGAGCGACAGGCAGTCGTAATAGCGATCCGCCCCGAAGACCGCGAAGCAGATCACCGGCCGGTAGCGCACCAGGCGGCGCAGGCGGCCGCCCTGCCCTGCCACGTGGACTAGAAGCAGGTGTGAACCGGGGACCTCATCGCCATACGGCTCGGCAACGAACGGCCCGGGCACGCCGGCCAGGTCGGCGACGAACCTGCCGATGGCAATCGCGGGGATCGCACAGGCACCCGCTCCGTCGTCGAACGGCAACGTGGCCGCCGCGATGCGCACCGGCTTGCCGCTATCCGCGTCGAGCCACTCCCCCCGCAGCAGGGCGCCGGCGACGGCGCGCGTGCGGCCCGTCGTGACGGCAAACAGCTGTGCCGGAACGTCGTCTTCGGGCAGCAGGCTGAGCCGGCCGTTCCGCTCCGCCTGCAACGCGGCGCCAGCGTGCAGCAGCGACATACGGCCGCTGCCGGGACCGCTGCGGATGAAGCGGAACGGATGATCGAGCTCCTCCAGGCGGCATGGTCCGGCATCCCAGTTCGGCGGGATGCAACTTAGCAGGCGGCTGCCATCGTCCGACGGCGTGAGCAGCCTCGCCATGTTCCCCTTGCAGCGGAGGGCCAGGTTGTGCGGAACCCGCTCCGGCCTGCCATGGCGGATGCGCCGCGCCGTGTCGTCGAAATAGGCAAGCGTCCCGGACGAGGTGGTGAG
>CAZZVF010000403.1:0-2977 GCA_964657355.1 uncultured Buchnera sp. | reverse complement strand
CAGGAGGAGCGGTATTTCCAGGAAGCGGGGCTATTTCCAGGAGGATTGATTGCGCGGCAGCCGGCCCTCGTCGTCAATGACATGCACGCGATGCGGGGGATCGGCCGACCAGGTCCAGAATACCGCATTGATGTCGGCGGCCGTGGCACCGCTGGCGAAACTCGGGACGACGATGCCGGCGATGTCGGCTGCGGCAAGGCGTCTGGTCATCGCCCAGCACGGCGGCAGCTTTCCGCGGGAGGCGATGTCCTTCCAGGCGCAGGCGAGGTCGGCGGCCGTGATCCCGTGCGCCGCCATGGTGGCGCCGTCGGTGAGATCGAGCATGCCGTCGCAGTCCACATCGTACGCGCACAGCGTCATCGGCTGTGCCTTGAACGGGAACGCCTGCTGCGCCTCGAGCCACGCGGTTTCGAACCGCAGCGACGTGTAGAGCGCCGTCATGCCGGGCGGATTGAAGCGGCCGCCGTTGATCGCGGCCCCCTCCCCCGAATCGGGCGCCCAGGACCAGCGTGGATTATGGGCGCGGTAGACGGTTCGCTTTAGGATCAAGCATAGCCGCCGGCTGCGATGCCGGAGAGGTAGCTGAGAACGTGCTCGGCACGCCCCTGCCGCACGAGGCTTTCGGCTGTCTGGTCGCCGAACGCCGGAATAGGTTGCGACCGGTACCAGGCAAACGCCTGCTGCACGGAACCGCACCACGGCAGGATGCGGTTGAGCACCTGGACCACTTCGCGCAGGCGCGTCTGGGTGGCGGGTGCGCGAAGACGAACGGCCTTCGAAACCGCCTCGCGCGACAGGCCGGACGCCGCAGCCAGTTCGCTTTTGGTGATGTGGAGGATTTCGCTCAGATGGTCGGGCTCGGCGAAGCCCTGAGGAGTAATCACCTGTTCGAGGAAAGGCGTATCGAGGGTTAAAGACATAGGCTCACCGTTTGACCCGTTATTAGGGTGAAACGTGGGCGTTGTTTGAGGGGAAGGCAAGAGTGTATCAGGGCGAGCCTGCCGCCTTGCTGCGATCGCCCATCAGCCGCGCGACGTCGGGCTCGATCGCTTCGGCAATGCGGGCCTGCGCCTGCGCGGTCGGATGCAGCGGCGGGTCCGGTGGGGTGAGATGCGGGTCGAGGAACTGGTCCGGATCCACCTTGCCGTCCTTGGTGAAGAGCGGCGTGAGGTCGCGAAAAGTCACCAGCCTGTCGTGCCCCGAGGCATAGAGCATGGCGAGCGAACGGTTCAGCTGGCTGGTGTTCTGGTCCACCCATGGGCTGCGAATGCTCGGCAGCACGCCGAGCAGCAGGATTTTCGTGGTGGGCAGGCGCCGGTGCAATTCGGCGATGACGGCCTCGATGCCGGTCAGCGTTGCTGCCGCGTCCCAGTGCAGATGGCCGAAATTATTGGCGCCGATGAGGATGATGGCGAGGCGGGGATGCAGCCCGTCGGTCTCGCCGTGCTCGATGCGCCAGAGCAGATGCGCGGTGGCGTCACCCTTGAAGCCGAGGTTCACCGCATGGCGGTCACCATAGTAGTGCTGCCAGACCGGGCGGAAGTCGCGCCACGGCTCCGGGCCGCTTGTCTCGAAATTCTGCGTGATGCTGTCACCGAGCCAGAGCAGGTCGACCTGGCCGGAATGCAGCCCGAGCTGCAAGGCGTTGAAGCGGTTCTTCCACCAGGGCAGGTCCATGCGCGCGTACGGGGTGGCGGCAGGGACCGCGGCACCGGCCGCAAAGCTCAGGCATGACGCGGCAGCAACGGCGCCGGCGAACACTCTGTGACGCAGTCTCATAGCGGGATCACCACCCCGGCGTAGAGCAAGCCGGCGCTGACCAGCCCGGCGACGATGCAGTAATAAGCGAACGGGTTCAGCGCCCAGTCGTCGTGCCGGCTGAAGTAGCGCATCAGGAAGGCGGTGCTGAAGAAGGCGACCACGCCGGCAACGAGTGCGGCCAACGCCGCCTGTTCGAACACGCCGGGGGCGGTGCCGCCATGCAGCAGTTGTGGCACCTGCTTGACGCTGGCGGCGAGGATGATCGGCGGGGCGATCAGGAACGAGAAGCGCGCCGACGCCGCGTGGTCCACGCCACGCAGCAGGCCGCCGACGATGGTGGCGCCGGAGCGCGAAATGCCGGGAAACAGCGCCAGGCACTGCCAGAACCCGACGGCGAGCGCGTCGGTGTAGCTCAGCGTGGCGATGGCGCGGGCCGGCCCGCCAGTGGGAACGGCGCCGCGCAGGCGCTCGCCGAACAGCAGCAGCAGGCCGTTGAGGGCGAGAAATCCGGCGGCGTAGAGCGGCGAGGCGAACAGCGTGCGGACCAGATGTTCGAACAGGGTGGCGAAGACGACGGCCGGCAAGGTCGCGACGACGATGAGCAGCAGGATATGCCGGCTTTCGCGCACGTGATGCGGCTCGGCCAGGCCGGCCACGCCGGCGGCGAGTGCCCACCAGTCGCGCCAGAAATACAGCAAGAGGGCGGCCGCGGTGCCCAGATGCAGCATGACCAGGAAGGGCAGGAACGAGGGCGCGTGCTGGTCGAGGTGCCAGACGAGCAGCGAGGGCACGATGACCGCGTGGCCCAGCGAACTAACCGGAAAGAGCTCCGTCGCCCCCTGCAGGATGGCGATCAGGATGGCGTGCAAAGTGCTCATGCGGCTCTTTCGGCTGAACTCGAGAAGACGGGCAGCGCGTTCGGACCCTGCCCGCCCCTTTTTGGATTAGGACGGTGTTAGAGGGTTCCGTCGAGCCTTGGATAGTCGGTGTAGCCCTTCTCGCTGCCGCCGTACCAGGTGGCCTTGTCATCTTGCGCGAGCGGGGCGCCGGTGCGGAGGCGCTCGACGAGGTCGGGATTGGCGATCCAGGGGCGGCCGAATGCGAACAGATCGGCCCGGTTCTCGTGCCGCGCCTGCTCGGCGAGATCCAGCGTCACGCTGTTGTTGGACATGTAGAGGCCGCGGAAATGCTGGCGGAGCTCGTCGAAGCGGAAGCC
>CAZZVF010000402.1:0-2983 GCA_964657355.1 uncultured Buchnera sp. | reverse complement strand
TGCATGGCAGCGGCTATCGCATCGCAGCACCGGTGGAAGTAGCAGCGGCGCGGGAGACGCCGCTTGCCTTCAGCCTTGCACCGGGCGATCCGGTTCCAGGGCGGTCGCAATGGCGGCTTCAAACCCTGCTCGGCTCGCCCGCCCTGAACGATGTCTGGCTCGCGCGGCATCATAAGACGCAGGAACTCAGGGTGTTCAAATTTGCGGATTCGCAGACAAGGCTGGAGGCCCTGCAACGCGAGGCGACCCTGTCCCGTGTGCTGCAAGCCACGCTGGGCGCACGCGACGATCTGCTGCGCATCGCGGAATGGAACTTCGACGAGCGGCCGTATTTCATCGAAAGTGCCTACGGTGGCCCGAACCTGCACGAGTGGGCAGCAGCCCGCGGCGGCCTCCTGACGGTCGATCTTGGCGATCGCCTAGCCATGCTAGGGCAACTCGCGCGCACGCTTGCCGCGGCCCATGCAGCAGGCGTGTTGCACAGCGACATCAAGCCCACCAACATCCTCGTAGCCGAGGCGCAGGGAGCGCGCCCGCGGCTGATCCTGATCGATTTCGGCGCCGGCGGCCTCAATGCCGATCTCCGCCTCGATGCGATGACGATCAGCATGCATGGACTGCAATCGGAGGATAGCGGGCGCGGGGCGGGCACATTGCGCTACATGGCGCCGGAAGTCGTCGCAGGAGGCGTCCACACGACAGGCGCCGACATCTATGCGCTCGGCATCCTGCTCTATCAGCTGACGACCGGCGACCTGACCAAGTCCCTGACGATAGGCTGGGAAGCCGATATCGCGGACGACCTGCTGAGAGAAGACATCGAGACGACCGCCTCGGGCGACCCGGCCCGCCGGCTGAGCTCGGCCGCGGACCTAGCCTACAGGCTCGAAACCCTGCCAGCGAGGCGAGCGGCGCGGGAACAGGCGGCGCAGGCTGCCGGACACGCTGCAGCGCTGCGGCGCCAGATCGAGCGCGACCGGCTGCGGCGCCCCTGGATCCTGGCCGCCTCGTTGTCGCTGGCGGCGGGGCTTGCCCTCTCCACATTGTTCGGCATCCAGGCCATGCACGATCGAGACGAGGCGCGGCGGCGCGCTGACATTGCCCAGGCGGTGAATGGCTTTCTAACCGAGGACCTGCTTGGGCGGGGCAACCCGGCGCAGTCGGGGAAGGCGGACGAGACCCTGATGGACGCGGCCCAGGCCGCGGAGGCCGGGATCGGGCGGCGGCTCGCGGGCGAGCCGCTTGTCGCGGGCTCGATCTACCTGTCGCTCGCGCGCGCCTTCGACAGCCGCACCGCCTACGACGCGGCGCTGAAGGCGTATGACAATGCTATCGCGGCCTTCGATCGTGCCGGCAACCAGGGGCGCGATGAAGCTGTCATCGCCCGGCTGCACAAGGCGCCGGCGGAAGTCCTATCCGGCCAGCCGGGTTCGATGAGCCGCGCCCACGCGATCATTGCGCAGGCCGGCCCGGCCGTTGCGAAGCTGGATCAACGCCGCGCCGAAGCGCAGGTCTGGCTGGATTATGGCAATGCCATGCTGCAGATGCTCGGCGGCGACGTTCATACCGCCCAGGCCAGCTTCAAGCGGGCGGCCGACCGGGCCGACTCCATGCCAGGAGCGTTCGACGAAGCGGCCCGCCTGACCCTGCGCCAGCGACTGGCTTTCACCTACCTCAGACTAGGCGACGTGATGACTGCGGAAATCATGATCGTCCCGCTGTTGCAGCGCCGCCTGGCGCTGAATGGCCCGCATCACCCGGCAACCCTGCAACTGGAACTGAACCTAGCCCAGCTGCGCATCATGCGAGGTCAGTTGAGCCTGGCCGCTGCCGAACTGGCCCGGATCTATCCGGATTTCGTCTCGGTATTCGGTGCCGACCACCTGTTGACCATGCAGTTGCTGAGCACACGGGCGCAGGCATCATCGGCGTTGCAACGCTACGGGGACGCCGTGACCGACGACACGACGGTCTACAAGCTGGCTGTGGCCAAGCGTGGCGAACACAGCTTCATGGCGCTCGGCACGCTGTCGGATGTGGCGCAAGCCCAATGTCGCGGTGGCCAGAACGCCGCCGGGCTGGCGTCGGCGCGCACGGCTCTGCACGGCGCGCGCGAAGCCTTCGGCGCAGACAGCACCTTGGCTCAGGTCAGCGCGGTCAACACGGCGTTCTGTCTGGTGGTTGCTCGGCAATGGCAGGAGGCAGACACCCTGTTGCAGGGCATCGACACTAAGGCCGCCTCGGAACTGACCATGAACCCGAGCTTCGGTGCGGAGGTCGATCTGATGAAGGCCGAGCTTGCGCTTACGGCAGGCGATACGGGAAAGGCTGCCGCCCTCCTGGCTCAAATAGCACCGATCTTCGAACAAGCCGGGGCCGATGCATACATGCAAGCCTGGAGCAGGCGGTTGGTGGCCGAATGCAAGCTTCACAATCGCTAAAGGTTATTGTGCAGTTCTGTGAAGAACGCAGCTAACGGAAGGGAATGTCTCGAGCTCCTCTTGCAAGCCATACACCGACAACAAATCAAGAGAAGTGTTGACCGGCGTCGCAAACCTGCGTGCGGCGATCACCAGCTTCATCGACCGGCACAATAGCGAGCCAAAGCCATTCCGCTGGACCAAATTCGCCGATGACACCCTGGCGTCCATAGAGCGCTCTTGCACCTACAACATACTAGTTGGAGCCTCAAAATGAACCTACAAATTTCGGTTCAGGACCCTAGCGATTTTTCGGCGGACATCTTTATCCAACAGGTTACTCCATTCCGTCGAATGATACTCTAAAGTTTCCATGTTGGCGGTTTGTTGCTAAGCGTGGATTACAACGGTAGACTCCCCAGTGCAGCTCGTTGGAGTGGGCGTGCTTACCGTCATCGGTGTTGGCAGCCTCGGGTGTCACTGAGGTGCCCGTCGGAGAGAACGCCTCTTAGAGACCGTTTGAGAATGCGCGACGGCGGTCATCCAACGCGGTTTTCCTGCGC
>CAZZVF010000401.1:0-2990 GCA_964657355.1 uncultured Buchnera sp. | reverse complement strand
TCATCGGGTCGCCTGCCATGCTCCAGCGCGGCCAACCAGACGAACGGCTTGAAGGCCGAGCCGGGCTGCCGGCGGGCCAACGTCGCGCGGTTATACGCGCCCTGGCCATAGTCGCGCCCCCCGACCAGCGCGCGCACGGCGCCGGTCGCCGCGTCCAGCACCACCACCGCACCCTGCGTCGCCCCCTCGCGTACTCCCGGTCCATCGAGCAGAGCGGCGAGCTTCTGCTCGGCGGCATTCTGGATCCGGCTGTCGAGCGTGCTGCGGAGCACCGCATCCGCGCCGGGAGGAATGATCGCCTGCGCCTGCGACGCCGCCCAGTCGGCAAACCAGCCACCGCCCGACAGATGGGGCGAGAACACGATCTGCCGCCCGGCCTCAGCCGCCTGCGCCTCCGAGATGTCGCCGTTTGCCACCATAGCGGCCAGCACCTCTCGCCCACGCGCGGCGGCGGCGGCGGGGTCGGTGCGCGGATTGAAGCGGGAGGGCGCCCGCGGCAGACCAGCCAGCACGGCGGATTGCCACAGCGTCAGCTTCTGCGCGGGGACGCCGAAATACAGATGCGCACCGGCGTCCATGCCCCAGGCGCCCGAGCCGAGATAGACTCGGTTGAGCCAGATCTCGAGGATTTCCTGTTTGGTGAAGTGACGCTCCAGCCACACGGTGAGCATCAGCTCCTGCACTTTGCGGCGCAGCGTGCGGGCATTGCTGAGGAACAGGTTCTTCGCGACCTGCTGCGTGATGGTGGAGCCGCCCTGCCGCAGCCGGCCGGAAACCAGGTTGACGCTGACCGCACGCAACACGCCCCACGGGTCGAACCCCCAATGCGACCAGAAGCGCCGGTCCTCCACCGCAACCGCCGCTTCCGGCAGGCTGCGCGGCAGGTCGGACAGGCGGACCGGCGCGCCGACGATGTCGCCATAGGTCGCGATGGTCTGGCCCGCCTTGTCCTGCATGACGAGGCTGGGGCGGCGGACCGCGTCCAGCGCATCTTCCGGGCGAGGCAGGTCGCGCGCAAACCACAGCAGCATTACTGCAGACCCTACACCTCCCCAGACCGCCAGGATGATCGACCAACGAACGAGGCGCCAGACGATCGGGCGCCCGCGACGGCGCGGCCGCGCAGGGAGAGGGGCCTTGGCCCGGACAAGCTCGGGCTCGATCGCTGGTGCGCGGAACATCGTCGGCACCCTGCTTCGCACAGCCGCCGTTGCCTGATCCAGTGCAACCCCGGAAATGAGGCAGCCGATTGCCGACCCTGAAGCGGAACTGTAGCTTTCGCGTCGCCGGCACATGCTGCCGGAAGGCGAGCCCGCCTGGCGGAATGGTAGACGCAGCGGACTTAAAATCCGCAGCTTTCGGGCGTACCGGTTCAAGTCCGGTGGCGGGCATGCAATCAAATCAAAGGGTTACAGGGGATGCTCTGTAGGTCCGTTCGGCTCCGGCTAGCGCGCGGACTCAATGCGGACTCATGCGTTGATATCGAAAGCAGCACACAGCTTCGCGTTCAACTGTGCCTGGTCAATGGTCACATTTACACAGGAGGCGCTGCCCATCTAGGTGAGCTTCCCGGGGCGTTGCGCCGCACCGTGCTTAACGTAGCACGTGGCTTACATCAAAGTTCTTGACACGATTCGTTTACAGGGAGTCGAGCACTACATTTAGCGGAGACTGAACGGCTTGACACAAGCATTAGGGAGCTGAGGCTTAGCCGGTTTCGAGTCGCCAAACAGAACACTGATTTTTAGTCAAGTCCTATTTGAATCATTCGGCATATATGGCACACTACGCATAAGGGCAGGGATGGTAGTTGATGCGGCGTAGTCCACAATATCTTGAGTTCAGAGGCTACGTGTTCGGACGCGGTCAAGAGTGGAATGCCATTTGCCTTGACTTGGACATTGCCGCTCAAGGGCGGAGCTTTCATGAAGCGAAGTGTACGTTAGAGGAGATGGTCGACGACTACCTTCATACGGTCAGGAGGCTTCCTGTTTCTGAACAGAAGCGGCTCCTGAGACGGCGCGCCCCGTTTTCGGTAAGAGTATGGCACCACCTCACGTATGCGCTCGCCTCTCTTTTTAATGAACGTAAGGGGAGTGACAGACTAAGCTTCGTGCTGCACCGTGATAACGACTCAGGTGCATGCGCAGCTTAGGTATTCGTGAAGTCTCTAAAATTTAAGGATATCATTTCTATACTGGAAGCGAACGGGTTTACGCTCGTTAGGCAGGCTGGTAGCCACGCGACGTACAAACGTTTAAGCGATGGTCGCAATTATGTTACACAGGTGCCATCAAGCCATCTTAGCGACACGTGTGATCCGGGTACACAGCGATCAATCATCCGGCAATCGGGGTTGGAAAAAGCGCTGTTCAAGAAGAGCTAACTTCCTGTTTCGTCTGCCATCCACGAAGCCAGATTCATCGCCTCGTGGTCGTCACCACCAAACTTGATGCCAGCAACCACTAAGCCGCTGCCAAAAGGCTTAGCTGCCGCACCTGACTTCGCTTGGCCCCTACCTCGCGCTCAAGGTGCTCGACCGGCACACACCGACCCCAAGTATCGTTGCGCTGATTATACCGCCCCTGCTGCTTCTCAGGCCAAGCGTACACGCCTCCCTGCGGTCCTGACCCGAATGCCCACCGCTTCAACCGAAGCATCGGCACGGTCACCAGATCGTCGGTATCGAGAAAATAGAACAGCAGCAGATCCGCGCGGCTGGTCACCAGCCAGCCCGGCGTTGACCCCCGTTCGTGGTGACTGTCGCGGTCTTCCAGGTTCCGATTCGACCAGGTTTCCAGGAACAGATTGCCGGTCCAATTCCGTTCCACCTTGATTTCCAAGCCCCGGATTGTGTCGGCGTCCGTGTTCATAAACAGGTCGCCGTAGGATCGCTGCAGCGTGCGGGCTAGCGGACCCTTGCTCGCGCTGACGACGCGGCCTTCGTGGGCGCGTTCGGTGATGTATGGAAGGAGCACCGCGAGGCCGCG
>CAZZVF010000400.1:0-2996 GCA_964657355.1 uncultured Buchnera sp. | reverse complement strand
GGCCCGATGCGGGCGCAGATCGCACGCGCCACCGCCCGGCCCGCGTTTTCCATCAGCGACCCGCCCGAAAGGCCGCCAAGGATGGCCAGCCGGTCGGCCTCGTTCATCTGTTTCGGTGTCAGAAGCTCATGCATGACGCTGGTCCTTACGGGCGGAAACGCACACGGTCGCACGGTCGAGGCCGAAAGGCGCATGATCGGCCAACAGCATTGCGGGAGGCGACCATGGCGCTTGTCATCACCATCGCGCAGCAGAAAGGCGGCGCCGGCAAGACCACGCTGGCTGCGAACCTCGCCGCGTTGTGGTCCGCCTCGCGCCGCGTCGCCCTGCTCGACATCGATCCGCAGCGCAGCCTGTCGCGCTGGCTCAGCCTGCGCCGCGACAATCTGCCCGCGGCGCCCGCCATTGCCTTTTCCGACGCATCCGGCTGGCGCCTGGCGGCCGAGCTCGAGCGGCTCGCCAAGGAGGCGGATGTGCTGATCGTCGACACGCCGCCGCAGATCGACAGCGACGCTGGGCGGGCGATCCGGGCCGCCTCCCTGGTGCTGATCCCGGTGCAGCCGAGCATGCCGGATCTATGGGCCGCCGACGGCACGCTGGAACTGGCGGCGAAAGAGCGCACGCCGGTCGCCATCCTGCTCAACCGCGCGCCGGCGAAATCGAAGCTGCGCAGTGCCGTGGAGGCGGAGATCGCCGCCAGCAAGCTCACGCTCATGGCCTCGGTTCTGGGCAACCGCAGCGCCTATGCACAGGCCTTCGCGCAAGGTATGGGCGTGGCGGAAGCCCAGCCCCGATCGCTCGCGGCCGCCGAGATTACGTCGCTTGCCGAAGAGGTCGAACGGCTCGCGGAGGTGACCCAGGCGGCCAAGCCTCAGGCCGGACGCAGCACGCGGAGATGATCGCCTCATGATGAACAATCTGGCCCTGGTTCGCGACGCCATGCTGGCGGTGCATCTGCTGGCCGCCGCCGCCTGGGTGGGCGGCATGCTCTATGCCCTGGTGGTGCTGCGCCCGGCCTTGGCCGTGCTCGATGCCGGGCCGCGCCTGCAGGTCCACATGCTGACCCTGAAGCGCTTCTTCCTCGTCGTCTGGCACGCCATGCCGCTGATGCTGCTGACCGGCTGGGGCATGGTGTTCAGCGTATGGGGCGGCATGGCCCAGCTGCCATGGTATGTGAACATCATGCAGGGGCTGGCCATCATCATGGCGGCGATCTTCCTGTACACCTATTTCGGACCCGCGATGCGGCTCCGCAGGGCCATCCGGCCAGGACCCGAACTGCTCGCCCGCATCCGCCTGATGATCACCATCAACCTGGTTTTAGGAGCGATCACCATCGTGGTCGGATCCTTTGGGCACGGCTGGTAGGCCGCCTCACGCAGCCTCCGGGCCGTCCAGTTCCAGCACCGCTTCGACCAGATCGGCTTCGCCGGGCACGCCGCGCACGGTGAAGCCGAGGTGGCGGACGAATCCGATCATCGGCACGTTGTCCGCCAGGATCTGGCCGACGATGCGGCGCACGCCTTGGCGGCGGCCCCAGCGGAACAGGCTCTGCATCAGCGCGCTGGCGAGGCCCGAGCCCTTGACCGACGGCTCGACCAGGATGGCGAATTCTGCTTCGGCGGGGTCGAACTCGCGCACCAGGCGCGCCACGCCGACGGTCGCGTTATCGGCGCTCCGGACCGCGATGAAGGCCATCTCGCGCTCGTAATCGATCTGCGTCAGCCGGGCCATCTGCTCGGGTGCCACCTGGCGTAACGCGGTGAAGAAGCGGTAGCGCAAATCCTCGGGCGGAACGCGGCGGATCATGTCGGCATGCGCGGCGGCGTCTTCCGGGCGGATCGGCCTGATGACGATGGCGTCGTCCTCGCCCCAGCGTTCGATCAGCTGCTCCGGATACGGCGGTATGGCCAGCACCGCCTCGTCGCCCGGCGGACGCAGCCAGATCGCCGCATCCTCGATCAGGCACGCGTCCCGATCGGCACCAGCTCCTCCATCTAGAGCTTTTTCCGATCGAAGTGGATCGGAAATAAACTCTAGCTCTTTGTTTTGGCGAGCATCTTTATTCGACAGGTTACCCCATGCGGTCGAATGATGCTCTAACGCCAAACGGTTGATGCCGAGGCTGAGGATGCGCGGCTCGTCGACCAAAAGCTGGCTCACCCGCACGAGCACGTCGGCCGCATGGTCGCGCGCCGCACCCCTTGCACCGCCATTGCGCGCCAGCCCCTGCGCCAGAGGCAGGTTGAGCGGCGGCAGGTCGTAGGCGAACGGCGCATGCAGCGGCGAGCCGAAGCCGATGGCCGGGCCGAACATGGCGTCGTCATGCGCGCGGATGGCGGCCATGGTGGCGCCCTCGGGAGCCGGGCCGGAGCGGATGCCGTAGGCCGCCAGCACCGCCAGCGACTCCTGGCGCGACAATGCGGGCCGGTTGGCAGCATACGCCGCCGCGAGGATCGCCCGCACCGCCGCATGGTCGGGTGCGACGTCCAGCACGCGGCCCTGCGGCAACTCGCGGGAGGCTTCGCGCGCCCGCCTGTCCCGCAGCAGATGCCCGAATGCCTGCACCGCCTGCTCGGGTGTCGCGAATGCCGGCAGGCCCGCTTCGGCCAGGCGAAACCGGTGGCCGGCCCCGCTCGTCTCGCCCATGACGCAGCTCAGCACCGGCATGCGGGCCGAGGCGGCAGCGGCGATCACGCCCTCGATCGCGGCCGCGTCGCGCTCCCCGGTGGGCGACAGCATGACCAGCACGCCGCCCACTTCGGGCACGGCGGAGACCATGGCAGCGATGTCGGCGATCGACATCGGGTTGGCGCCGCCGGCGTAGATCAGGCCCTGGGTGAGTTCGGCGGGCATCGTGCCGGCCAGCGCCGCCTGCGCATGCGGCGGCAGGACGGCGAGTTTCACGCCCGCGCGCAGGGCGGCGTCGGCGGCGAGGCGTCCGGGGCCGATGGCGTTGGTGACGACGGCCAGCGCGTCGCCACGCAGCGGGCGCG
>CAZZVF010000399.1:0-3001 GCA_964657355.1 uncultured Buchnera sp. | reverse complement strand
GGCGACCCCGGCCGCCCTGGCCGCCAGCGCGAACGGCGCCTGCAGCCAGTGGATGCCGATCGGCTTGCGGTTGCGCGCCTCCGACCCGTTCATGATCCGGACGTAGTTGCCCGTCTCGATCATCTGCTTGGTGGCCTGGGCGAACCGGCTTTCGTCGCGATCGCCCGGCGGCAGCACGAACAGGCCCGGCAGCCAGGCCGCTAGGCAGAACAGCACGAGCACCACACGCGGCGCTCGCATGGCGAGCCGCAGCATGGCCGCGCGGGCCGGTATCCAAAACGTCCCGATCATCGTGCCGCGCCCCTATCACGCAGCGCCGCCCTGCGCCATGAAGCGCCCGATGGACGCCAAGGACCCTACTCGCCGCCTCGCCCTCGCATTGTTGCGCGGCGTGCTCGAACAGCATCGCTCCCTCGAGGACGCGCTGGCGAAGCTCCCGCCCGCTGATCCGCGCGACCGTGCCGCGGCCCATCGTCTGGCCGCCAGCGTGCTGCGCCATACCGGCACGCTCGACGCCATTCTCGAACCGCATTTGAGAAAAGCGCCGCCGCCGCCCGTTCGCCTGATCCTGCTGCTCGGTGCGGCTGGCCTGCTGTTCCTGGAAACCCCCGCCCACGCCGCAGTCGGCACCGCGGTCGACCTGGCACGGGCGGAAAAGCTCGCCCCCTTTGCAGGCATGGTGAACGCCGTCCTGCGCCGGGTCGCGGCCGGCGGCGCGGAAGCCCTGGCGGTGCTCGACGGCCCGCGCCTCGACACGCCAGCCTGGCTCTGGGCGGCGTGGGGCGCCGAGGCCAGAGGCATCGCTCAGGCGAACCAGCACGAAGCCGCGACCGATCTCACCATGGCACCGGGTGCCGCCACGCCGGAAGGTGGTGTGAAGCTGCCGACCGGGTCGGTTCGCCTGCCGCCGGGCACCCGTGTCGCCGAACTGCCGGGTTTCGAGGAGGGCCACTTCTGGGTGCAGGACGCAGCGGCAGCCCTGCCAGCGCGCCTGCTCGCAGCGCAGCCCGGCGAGCTTGTCGCCGATCTTTGCGCAGCGCCCGGCGGCAAGACGGCACAGCTTGCCGCCACTGGAGCAAGGGTGATTGCGGTCGAACGCGATCCGCGACGCCTGCCGCGGCTGCGCGAGAACCTGGCTCGCTTGAAGCTCGCGCCGGACATTATCGAGGCGGATGCTAGGTCATGGGTGCCAGGGGCACCGCTCGATGCGATCCTGCTCGATGCGCCATGCTCCGCCACCGGCACCATCCGCCGCCATCCGGACGTGCCGCATCTGAAGCGTGCGCAGGACATCGCCACGCTGACGGAGGCGCAGGACCGGCTGATCGCCGCCGCGGCCGGCATGCTTCGCTCCGGTGGACGGCTTGTCTACGCCGTCTGCTCGCTGCAAGACGACGAAGGCCCCGCCCGCATTGCGGCCGCGTTGCGGCACGGATTGGTCCTGTCGCCGTTCTCGGCTGGGGAAGTTGCCGGCATCGAGGGCGCCCGAACCGCAGCTGGCACGCTACGCACGACGCCTGCGATGTGGCCCGACCTTGGCGGCATGGACGGGTTCTTCTGCGCTCGTTTCCTCAAAGCCTGAGACAGCTGGCTTCTGCCCCACGCGTCCCGCTTCGGCTTGTGCCGCCGCGCCGCTGCACATTAGAACCGAGCGATGTCCCAGGCACCCATCTTCGTAGCGCCCAGTCTACTCGCCGCCGATTTCACCCGGCTCGCCGAGGAGGTCGCCGCCATCGAAGCGGCCGGCGCCGACTGGCTGCATCTCGACATCATGGACGGCCATTTCGTGCCGAACATCAGCTTTGGGCCGTTCGTCTTGCAGGCGCTGCGCAAGCTGACCAGGATGCCGTTCGACGTGCATTTGATGATTGCCCCCGCCGACCCGTATCTCGGCGCCTTCGCCGAGGCCGGCGCCGACCACATCCTGATCCATCCCGAAGCGGGCCCGCATCTGCACCGCTCCCTGCAGGCCATCAGGGCACTCGGCAAGAAGGCGGGTGTGGTGCTGAACCCGGCGACGCCTCTCGATTTCGTCGATGGCGTGATGGACCTGCTCGACATCATCCTCGTCATGTCGGTGAACCCGGGATTTGGCGGCCAGAAATTCCTCGAGTCGCAGCTCGGCCGCATCGCGCGGCTACGGGAGATGATCGATGCAACCGGGCGCCACATTCGCCTCGAAGTCGATGGCGGCATCGATACGCACACCGCACCGCGCTGCATCGCGGCCGGCGCCGATACTTTCGTGGCCGGTACGGCCGTGTTCAAGGCACTCAACTATGCTGCCGCGATTGCCGCCATCCGCGGCGCGCCTGGCGCCGCAGCTGAAGCATGAACGCGGCACGATGAGGTGCGCGGCGTGAGTTTCCGGAGCCAGGCGCGCGATCTGCGCCTTCGCCTGGCCCGCCTTCCCAGCCTCCGCATCAGCGTGCCCGAGGCGCCGATGATCCCGGTGCGGGACCCCTGGCCTGGCGATACCGCCAAGGGGGCACGGCTGCTGAAGGGCGAACTCGTCCTGTCAGGCAGCATGCGGGTGCTTAAACCAGGCGGCTGGGCCGATGCCGCCGGCAATGCGGTGCTGCGCGCCCATGCGCACGGTTTCACCTGGCTGCGCGACCTGCGGACGATCGGGACCGATGCGGCTCGCATGCGCGCGCGCGCGCTTGTTGCGGACTGGATCGCCGCCGGCTCGACCGACCCGATTGCCACCCGGCCGGACATCACCGGCGCGCGTATCGCAGCCTGGCTCGGCCACTACGATTTCTTCGCGGCCTCGGCGGACGACGATTTCCGGCAGAAGCTGCTCTGGCGCCTGATCGGCGATGCCAGGGTGCTCGCGGCGCACCTTCCTGCCGAGGAGCAGGACGAACGTGCGCTCACGGCGCTGAAAGGGCTGATCGCCGCAAGCATCGCGCTGCCGGATCATGCCAACCATCTCGCGCGGGCGCTCAAATTCCTGCCACAGGAGATCGGGCGCCAGGTGCTGCCGGACGGCAGCCAT
>CAZZVF010000398.1:0-3004 GCA_964657355.1 uncultured Buchnera sp. | reverse complement strand
TACGTTTCGCCAAGCGCAGATCTTCGACGCGCTGGGCTGGCAGCGGCCGCATTTCGCGCATATTCCGCTGATCCACGGTGCCGACGGCGCCAAGCTGTCGAAGCGGCACGGTGCCGTCAGCGTGCTGGAGTTCGAGGCGCAGGGTTTCCTGCCCGAGGCGCTGTGCAACTACCTTCTGCGCCTCGGCTGGGGTCACGGCGACGCGGAGATCCTGTCGCGCGACGAGGCGGTGGCGCTGTTCGACCTCGATGGCGTCGGCCGCGCGGCAAGCCGGATGGATTATGCCAAGCTCACCCATCTCAACGGCGTGTGGCTGCGCCAGGCCGACGATGCGCGGCTCGCCGCCGATGTGCTGCACCGGCTGGCCGCGAGTTCCGCTGCAAATGGCACTGGCCTTGTGCTGGACGATGCCGCCGCCGACCGTATCCGCAGGCTGATGCCGGGGCTGAAGGAGCGCGCCAAGACACTGGTGGAGCTGGCCGGCAGTGCGGCTTTCCTGGTGTCGGAGGAGGCGCCGGCGCTGGATGCCAAGGCCGCTTCGCTGCTCACCCCCGATGCGCGCGCGATGTTGCGCGAGGTCAGCGAGGTTCTCGCCGGTTCAGACTTCGAGGAAGCCGGCCTGGACGCGGCCTTGCGCGGGTTCGCCGAGCGCAGCGGGCGCAAACTCGGTGCCGTGGCACAGCCGCTGCGGGCGGCACTTACCGGCAGTACCATGAGCCCCGGCATCGACGCGGTGCTGGCGACGCTCGGGCGCGATGCCTCGTTGCTGCGCATCGCCAAGGCCGCAGACGCCCGATGAACACCGCGGGGCAACCGCCGCTGTTCAACAACATGACCCAGGCGCGCCCGGCGGACGACGCCGTGCTGTGCGCGGTTGCCGTGGACGCCGAAGAGGATTTCGACTGGCAGACGCCGGTCCGCAGCACGGCGTTTTCGACCGGCTGCATGAGCCGCATTCCGCAGCTGCAGGAAATTACCGGCGCGTACGGCGCGGTTCCGACCTACCTGCTCACCTATCCGGTGCTGGGCAACGAGGAGGTCGTACGCCTGCTGCGACGACACCTCTCACGCGGCGACTGCGAATTCGGTGCCCAGCTGCATCCCTGGGTCAATCCCCCCTTCGACGGCGATACCGGATCCGCGATGTCCTATGCGGGGAACCTCCAGGCGAACCTCGAGGAGCGCAAGCTGGTCATGCTTATGCGCCGGCTGGAGGAATGTTTTGGCGCGGCGCCGACCTGTTACCGCGCGGGCCGCTACGGGCTCAGTCGCACTACCTCGTCGTTGCTGGAGAAGCACGGCTTTGTGGTTGACACGAGCCTGGCGCCACGCACGACGAGCGTGGCCGACGGCGGACCGGATTACAGCAATGTCGATTACCAGCCGTTCTGGTTCGGCGAAAACAGACGGCTTCTGGAACTGCCTTTGTGCCGCAGCATCATTGGTTGGGGCGGCGGAGCGGCGGCGCCGATCTACCACGCCATGGCAGCGGGCGGGGGGGCGGCCCTTCGCCTGCCGGGTGTGCTGACCCGCATTGGGCTTGCCGAACGCATCACGCTCTCGCCGGAAGGCAACGATCTGGCTGCCATGAAGCGGCTGGTCAGCCGCCTGCTCGCCCGCGGGCAGCGCGTGTTCGTGGTGAGTTTCCACAGCTCGTCGCTCGCACTCGGCCGCAATCCCTATGTACAGACTAAGGCGGCGCTGCATCAATTCTATGACCGGCTCTCCGGGATTCTCGATCACATCGCAGGGCTGAAGCGGGCGCGTTTCGTCAGCCTGTCGCAGATGCCGGGTTGCATGACCCGTGCTGGCAAGATGCGGCTTATGGAAGCGGCGTGAGCGCCCATAGAAAAGTGCTTTTGGTCGCCAACAACTTTCCCCCGGTGCGGGGCGGATCCGCCGTGGTCTATGCGAACCTCGCACGATGCGCTGCCGGACGCATCATCGTGCTGGCGCCCAGGGTCGGCTACACGGACGGGCTGCCCGTGATCGGCTGGCGCGAGCATGATCGGCACGCGAATTACCGGGTCATCCGCGTCGCCCTGCTGCGCACGGTATTTCCGGAAGCCGGCAGCATCCGCAGCAGCCGAATCGTGGCGCACGCTAAGGATCTCCTGTTGCGCGCCAGGATCTCGGCCGTGCTGCTCTGGATCATTCTGCTTCATCGCGTCCGTACGGTGTGCATCGGCGAGTTGCTCGCCGGCAGCTGGATGATCGAGTTGCTGCGCGTCATTCCCGGGATCCATACCGTCGCCTATGTGCATGGCGAGGAAATCACCACGACCGACAGCTACGATTACGATCATTCCCGTAGCCGCCGCGCGCTGATGAAGACGCACGGCGTCGTCGTCGTCAGCCGCTTCACCTGCAAGGCGGTCAAGGCGCTCATGGGGCAAGCTGCTGCCGGGAAGGTGACGCTGATCGAGAATGGCGTCGACACCAGCCGGTTCAGGCCGGGGACACGATCGGAAAGCCTGCTGACCCTGTATGACTTGCACGATCGCTTCGTGTTCGTCTCGGTCTGCCGGCTGCTCGAGAAAAAGGGCATCGACATGGCCATCCGCGCCTTCGCGCGCGTCGTAGAGCTGCACGACAACGCGCGTTTCCTTGTGGTTGGAACAGGGCCGTTCGAGACGGAATTGCACGCGCTGGCCGCCTCGCTCGGCGTTGCACGCCAGGTCGTGTTCGCAGGCCAGGTGGCCGATAACGAGCTGGTGGAACATTACCTACTCGGGGACGTGTTCGTGATGCCAAACCGCGAACTGCCGAACGGCGACACCGAGGGGTTCGGCCTGGTGTTCCTGGAAGCCAATGCCTGCGGCCTTCCGGTCATTGCTGGCCGCGACGGCGGCAGCCCCGATGCCGTGCAAGACGGGGTCAACGGTCTCGTCGTCGATGGAAGCTTGCCCGGAATGGTTGAAACAGCCATGCTTCGGCTACTAGAGGATGCAGAGCTGCGGAGCGCACTTCGGGAAGGCGGCCGCCGCGTCTCGGCTGCTGCAAG
>CAZZVF010000397.1:0-3022 GCA_964657355.1 uncultured Buchnera sp. | reverse complement strand
GTCGCGCCTGCGCCTCCTGCAACGCAGCAGTCGCCGCGCGCCGCTCGGCATCCAACGCCAGGATACTGCCAGATTGCGGTGGCAACGACCGACGGGCCATGGCTGCGTCGAAGCCGCTGGGGTCGGCGCGAATTGCCTTTATGTCATGCATCGAAAATCCAACTAAACTTCAAGTTCCTTCGGCTCCACCATACGCGCCGAGAATATTGATATTTCGTAAAGCGCAATGAGCGGCACAGCCAGACCGGTCTGCGTAATAATGTCCGGCGGCGTCAAAATCGCGGCCACTACAAAACAGCCGACATAAGCATAACGCCTGTTCTTGCGCAGGCCTTTCGAGGTCACCAACCCGACCTTGGCGCACAAGGTCAGCAGCACCGGCAACTGGAAGGCGATGCCGAACGCCATGATGAGCTTCATCACCAAGGACAAATATTCGCTCACCTTCGCCTGCAGCTGTATCTGCAAGCCATCCTGGCCGCCGCTCGTCTCGAAGCTGAGAAAGAATTTCCACGCAAACGGAAATACGAAATAATACGCCAGCGCCGCACCCGCCACGAACAGCACCGGGGTCGCAATCAGGAAAGGCGCGAATGCCCGCCGTTCACTCCGGTACAACCCAGGGGCCACGAACATCCAGATCTGGCTTGCTATGACAGGAAACGCCAGAAAGGCCGCCCCGAAAAATCCAACCTTCAGATAGGTAAAGAATGCTTCATACAACGCGGTGTAGATAAGATGCGGCTTCTCGCCTTTCGCCCTCATGATGTCGGCCAGAGGCTGGGCCAGGAAGAAATAGATCCTGCCCGAAAAATGATAACAAACCGCAAAGCAGATGATGAAAGCCACCATCGACCATAGCAGCCGCTTGCGCAGCTCGATCAGATGCTCGAGCAGCGGCATCGGCTTGTCGTCGATCGTGTCCTCGGCCGGAGCCTTGCTGGACGCCATGATTCAGAAAGCGTCCCTGGGTGAAACGTGGTCGTGCTCGCCTTTTACGGCGGCCGGGGGAATGAACGCGGGCGGCGGGGCCGCATCCTGATGGATGGCAACAGGGGGCGCTGCATTGGGCGGAATGAACGCCGGTTGTGGCGGCACGGGCGGTCCCGCCACCGCCACCGGCTGGGCCGCGATCTCCTGCGCGGCGCCGTAGGGCGACGGCCCGGTCATCACCGGCGGCACCTTGCGTTCCACAAAAGGATCCTCGAACGCCTTGGCCAGCGTTCCTTCGGGATCGATCGTCCGCTGAACCGTCTTGCGGATGTTCAGGCTGCGCAACTCGTCGATGGACGATTTCACGTCGCCCAGATCCGCCTCGCGCATCATGTCGTCGACGTGGTGCTGGAACTCGCCGGCCATGCGGCGCAGCTTCTTGATGGTGTCGGTAATGCCCTTGATGGCGACAGGCATGTCCTTCGGGCCGATGGCAATCAGCGCCACGACGCCGATCAGCGCAATCTCGGACCAGGCAAAGTCGAACATGCCAGCCTCTTAGCGCGCAGCCGCAGTCGCGGGAAGGCCACGGCCGGAAAGGCTCGACGTCACGCACCTAAGCTGCATCGTGACCGCCATCCGCATCGCCGCCGGCCGGAGCTTCTGGCGGCACCGCGTCCCCTGACCTGGTCGCCTTGTCTGCCTCATCCCCGTCCGGCCTCGCCTCGCTGACCGCCCGCTCGAGCATCAGTTCCTCGCGGCGCGGCAAGTCCGTCAGGTCCTTCAAACCGAACTGGGCGAGAAATGCCGGCGTCGTGGCCCACAGCGTCGGCCGCCCCGGCACCTCCCGATGCCCTGCGCTGCGAACGAGCGATGCCTCCAGCAATGAATCCAGCGTCTGCTGGCTCAGCGTCGCCCCGCGGATCGCCTCGATCTGCGCCCGCGTCACAGGCTGGTGCCAGGCAATGATGGCAAGAGTCTCCATGGCGGCGCGCGGCAGCCGGCGCGGCCTGGAAATCATACGCGTGAGCCGTGGCGCCAGATCCGCCGCCGTCCGGAATTGCCAACCCAGCCCGACTTCCGCGAGTTCCACGCCACGCCCTGCATAACGCTCCCGTACTGCGTGCAGAATCGCGTCAGCCTCCACATCCTCCGGCAGCAAAGCCTGCAAAATGCGCGCGGGCACCGGATCGGCACTGGCGAAGATCAGCCCTTCCGCCAGGCGGATGTGATCCTCTTCCAACACGGCAGGCGCCACCGGAAACAGATCCGTGACGCTCCCCGCAGCACTCGCGCCGCCGCCAGCCGTCAGCTCGTTGTCGTTCAAGCCCGCCCCTCACCCTCACTTTGCGCCAGCATGATCGGCGCGAACGGCCGGTCCTGCCGCAACCTGACTCCACCGCCTTTGGCCATCTCCAGCGACGCCAGCAACGTGCTCGCAATGGCAGCCCGCCGCTGCTCGCCCGACACATCGGCCGGCAGAAAAGCTTCCAGTGTACTCCACTCCGGCAGCGTGCCGAGAATGGCCGCAAGCCGCCCCAGCGCATCCTGCACCGTCCAGAACGACAGCTGCCGCGGCTTATACGAAATACGCGACGCCGCCCGCCTCTGCCCTTCCACATACGCGCGCAACAACGAGGGCAGATCAGCCGCCAGCCGCGACCGGTCCGCCACCACCAAACTCTCCGGCAAGCCGCGGTGGAAGATCTCCTGCCCAAGTTGCGGCCTGAAGCCGAGCCACGCCGCAGCCGCCCGCATCGCCTCCAACTCAAGCAGGCGCTCGGCCAACACACCAGCCGCCTCTTCGCCCGCTTCCCGCCCCTCTGCCTCGGCCGGAAGCAGCAGCCGCGACTTCAACCATGCCAGCCACGCCGCCATCACCAGCCAATCGGCCGCCACCTCCAGCCTCACCCGCCGGGCGCCCTCGATGATGGCGAGATACTGATCCACCAGGGCAAGGATCGAGATCTTCGCCAGGTCGATCTTCTGCGCCCGCGCCAAATCCAGCAGCAGGTCCAGCGGCCCCTCGAACCCATCCAGACTGAGCGCCAGCCGCTCCGGCTCGTCGGTTGCGGGCCGCCCGGGCTCG
>CAZZVF010000396.1:0-3045 GCA_964657355.1 uncultured Buchnera sp. | reverse complement strand
AGCGCAACGTGCTGATCGAAGACGGCATCCTCAAAGGCTACATCCAGGACACGCTCAACGCCCGGCTCTCCGGCGTGGCGCCGACCGGCAACGGCCGCCGCGAAAGCTACGCCGCGCTGCCGATGCCGCGCATGACGAACACCTACATGCTCGGCGGCGACAAGGACCCGGCGGAAATCCTCGGCGGCCTCAAGCGTGGCTTGTACGCGACCAACTTCGCCGGCGGCCAGGTCGACATCACCAGCGGCAAGTTCGTGTTCTCGGCGAGCGAGGCCTACCTGATCGAGGATGGCCGCGTGACCGCGCCTGTGAAGGGCGCCACCCTGATCGGCAATGGTCCTGACTCGCTCACCAAGGTCGAGATGGTCGGCTCGGACATGGCGCTAGACCCCGGCATCGGAACGTGCGGCAAGAACGGTCAGGGCGTGCCGGTCGGCGTCGGCCAGCCCACTCTCAAGATGCGCGGTCTCACCGTCGGTGGCACCGCCACCTGATGCGTTGAGAGCTTGGCTGCGGGGCGCGAAGCGGGCCCTCATCATCGCAACGGGCATGGTCATCGGCGGCGTCTTCAGCGGGGCCCTTGTAAGCCCCTGCCGGGCCGATGATGATTGCCCACCGACCGGCGATCTCGCGGTTCCCATCCTACAGCATACGCGGGCGGCGATGGCGACCAACCAGCCGCTGCTTGTCGTGGCGCTCGGCAGTTCGTCGACGCGCGGCTGGATGGCGACCAACATCGCGCACTCCTATCCCGCCCTGCTGCAGCGCGAACTCAACGACGCGTTGCCCGCTGCCGATTTCGCGGTGGTCAACCGCGGGATCGGCGGCCAGGATGCGCCCGAGGAACTGGCCCGCATGGACTCGGACGTGCTGGCGCTCAAGCCTCAGCTGGTGATCTGGCAGGTCGGCGCCAATGGCGCGATGCGTGACGCGCCGCCCTCCACCTTCAGGCAGCTCGTCGAGGAGGGCATCGCCAGGCTGAAGGCGGCGGGTTCGGATGTCATCATGATGGACAATCAGCGTTCGCCGAGGCTGCTTGCAGCGCCCGAACATGCCATCATCGACAACACGTTGCGCGACGTAGCTCAGCACACGAACGTAAATCTGTTTTCCCGCGGGGCGCTGATGGACCGCTGGGCGGCTGCCGGCGCTCCCTACGACGATTTCATCGCCGCGGACGGGTTCCACATGAACAACCGGGGTTATGCCTGCCTGGCGAAGGCGCTGGCCGGCGTCATTTCGGCGGCGCTGCATCAGCCGATCAGTCAGCAGGTGCAGAAGACGAAGTAGCGGCCGGCTCGCCCTCTGCCGGTTCCCGTCGACCGGCAACAGCACTTCATGGAGGATGACGGCCGTGATCACCCTGCCGAACGTTCTCCTCGCCATCGCCGTGCTGCTGATCGTCATCAGCGCCGTGCAACCGCTCGCCCGCCGCCTCGCCATCGCGGACGCGGTGCTGCTCGCCATCGTCGGCATCCTAATCGGCGCCGGCGCCGCCGAACTGCTCGCCAGCCCGTCGATCAACCGGCTGGACGGGCTCGCCCGCGTGCTGCTGAACTTCCCGGTCAGCGCCGAGACATTCCTGCTCATCTTCCTGCCCATCCTGGTCTTCCAGGGCGCGCTGACCCTCGAAGTGCGCCAGCTGGCACGCGACACTCTCCCGGTGCTCGTCATGGCCATCGTCGCGGTGGTGGTGAGCACGGTGGCGGTAGGCATCGCCCTGGTCCCGCTATCCGGCCAGAGCCTCACGGTCTGCCTCATGCTGGGAGCGATCGTCGCCACGACCGATCCGAGTGCCGTCGTCGGCATCTTCCGCGATCTCGGCGCCACCGGGCGGTTGACCCGGCTGGTCGAAGGCGAGGCGCTGCTCAACGATGCCGCGGCCATCGCGCTGTTCACCCTGCTGCTCGCCGCCGTCGCCAGCCACTCCACCCCGGCTCCGCTCGAGGCGTTGCGCCATTTCGGCACCGAGTTCCTGGGCGGCATCGTCGTGGGAGCGGCACTCGCGCGCCTGGCATTGCTGATGATCCCGCTGCTCGACGAGAGCACCGCAGGCGAGGCAACGCTGACCCTTGCCTTGCCTTACCTCGCCTACCTGCTGTGCGATCAGTTCCTTGGCGCGTCTGGCGTGGTGGCGGCGGCCACATCCGGCCTGGTCGTCAATGCCTACGGCCCGTCCACCTTCCGCCCGGCGAGCTGGCGCTTCCTGCGCGACATTTGGGAGCAGCTCGCGTTCTGGGCCGGCAGTCTGGTGTTCGTGCTGGCCTCCATGCTGGTGCCGCGCCTGTTGATCGGCGCCACACGGCAGGACCTCGTGCTCATCGGCGCCACGCTGCTGGCAGCCACTGTCTCGCGCGCCGCGGTGGTGTTCGGCCTGCTGCCCCTGCTCACCATGTTCCGGCTGTCGGACCGGGTGCCCTTCCGCTTCAAGATAACCATGGTCTGGGGCGGCCTGCGCGGCGCCATCACGCTCGCCATGGCGCTGGCCGTGATCGAGAACCCGAACCTGCCGGCCGGCGTGCAGCATTTCGTCGCCGTGGTCGCGACCGGCTTCGTGTTGTTCACCCTCCTGGTCAACGGCACCACGCTGCGCTTCCTCGTGCGGGCGCTCGGGCTCGACCGGCTCACGGCCTCGGACGAGGCACTGCGCCATCAGGTGCTCGCGATCGGTCTCGGCGAGGTGCGCGACCGGATCGGCGAGGCGGCGGACGAGATCGGTTTCTCCCGGCCGGCCCGCGATCAGGTGCAGGCAGTCTATACCCGCCGCATTGCGGAGGAGACTGAAGCCAACGAGTTCGATACCGCGATCGGCGATCGTGAGCGCATCCGGCTGGCGCTGATCGCCTTCGCCAGCCGCGAACGTGCCCTGTTGCTCGAGATGTTCCAGGATCGGGCGCTGCCACGCAGCACGCTCGAGAACCTGCTGCGCAACACCGAAGCGATGGTCGACGGCGCCCGCTCCGACGGGCGCTCCGGCTACCTACGCGCCGCCCGCAAGCGGGTGCGCCCGGGATTGCGGTTCCGCCTGGCCCAGGCGCTGCATCG
>CAZZVF010000395.1:0-3047 GCA_964657355.1 uncultured Buchnera sp. | reverse complement strand
CGCTGGTTCGTGCAAGACCTCAACCACAAGCCGACGCTGCCGCTCGATGAGGGCACCTTCGATGCTGCATTGTGCTGCGTCGGTGCTCAATACCTGCAACAGCCGGTAGCAGTGTTCACCGAAGTCCGCCGCGTGCTGGTCGCGGGCGCGCCGTTCGTGGTCAGCTTTTCGAACCGCTGCTTCGCGACGAAAGCAGTGGCAATCTGGCGCTCGCTCGATACCAACGGGCACGCGGCGCTGGTCCGGCTCTACCTCCAGCGGGCCGGCTTCGCTGAGGTTGCATTAGAGGTCTTAGCGGATGGGCGTGCAAGCGACCCGCTCATCGCTGTGATCGGCCGCGCCTGATCGATGATCTTAGCTGTCCGGCTCGACCCAGAGCACGAAGCCGCTGCGCGGCATGCGTCTTGGCGGTGATGTAGCGCGCCTGCACTGAGGTTTGGCGGCGCGGCGACGACGGCGGACGATGGAGTTCCTTCAACGAGAGGAACACCACCATGGCGACCTTACCGATCGACCGACCCGTTACCCCGCTCCGTCAGCGGATGCTCGACGACATGACGATGCGACGCATGGGCGTGCGTACGCAGCACGACTATGTCCGTCACGTCCGCACCTTCGCGGGCTTCCTTGCCCGGTCGCCTGATACCGCGACCGCCGAGGACGTGCGGTGCTTCCAGCTTCACCAGCGCGAGCACGGTGTCGGTGAAGGCACGATCAACGGATCGGTATCGGCGCTGCGCTTCCTGTTCGGCGTGACGCTCGATCGGGCAGATCTGTCGCGGCGGCTGGTGCTGGCGCATCGTCCCCGCAAGCTGCCCGACGTGCTGAGCGTCGACGAGGTGGCGAAGCTGCTCGAAGCGGCACCGGGCATCAAGTACCGGGCCGCGCTCGGCGTGGCGTACGGCGCGGGGCTGCGCGTGTCGGAGGTCGCCCACCTCAAGGCTGATGACATCGACAGCAAGCGGATGCTGATCCGCATCGAGGAGGGCAAGGGGCGCAAGGACCGCAACGCCATGCTGTCGCCGCAGTTGCTCGAGCTGCTGCGGCTGTGGTGGCGCGAGGGCAAGCGGCGCAGCGTCCTGTTGCCGCATGGATGGCTGTTCCCCGGGCGCAGCTACACCGATCCGATCTCGACCCGGCAGCTGCACCGCGCCGTCTGTGAGGCGGCGGACGCGGCCGGGATCCGCAAGCGCGTCAGTCCACACACGCTGCGACATAGCTTTGCCACCCACCTGCTCGAACAGGATGTCGATATCCGCGTAATCCAGGTGCTGCTCGGGCACAGCAAGCTGGAGACGACCGCGCTCTACACCAAGGTCGCGACCCGCACGATCCGCGCAGTCACCGGTCCGCTCGACCGGCTGATGGCGCTGATGGAGGGCATGCCGCCCGCCGGTTGACGCCGCATGCGCGCCTCCCTCGAGGTCGCCGACATCTTCCGCAGCGCAGGGCCTGCCTATCGGTCCAGCCATG
The DNA here is from genome assembly GCA_964657355.1 of uncultured Buchnera sp. Lineage (GTDB taxonomy): Bacteria > Pseudomonadota > Alphaproteobacteria > Acetobacterales > Acetobacteraceae > BOG-908. Next base: position 1,574 of record CAZZVF010000395.1, on the reverse strand, counting down.
CCGGGCATTTGAGCCTGCACCAGCTCAAGGTCATGTCGGCGATCGAGCATTGCCGCACCGCCGTCATGGGGGGGCACGTCGCCGCCTGCACCGACTGCGGGCACTGGCGGGTCGCCTACAACTCCTGCCGCAACCGGCATTGTCCGCGGTGCCAGGGTGCGGCCGCGCGCACCTGGCTGGCCGAGCGCGAAGCCGACCTGCTCCCGGTCGGATACTTCCACGTCGTCTTCACGCTGCCCGCCGAGGTCGCCGACATCGCGTTCCAGAACAAGACGGCGGTCTACGGCCTGCTGTTCCAGGCTGCGTCCGAGACGATGACGACGATCGCGGCCGACGCGAAGCATCTCGGTGCGCGCATCGGCATCACCGCGGTCCTGCACACATGGGGATCGGCGATGACGCATCATCCGCACATCCACATGATCGTGCCCGGCGGCGGCATCGCCCGCGATGGCTCGCGCTGGATATCGTCGCGCCCGGCGTTCCTGCTGCCGGTGCGCGTGCTCGGCAAGCTGTTCCGCCGCCTGTTCCTGACCCGGCTGATGGCCCTGCATGATGCCGGGCGGCTCGCCTTCTACGGCAGCATGGCGCACCTCGCCGACCGCCGCGCGTTCCTGCGCCACCTGTCGCTGGTCCGGAAGAAGAACTGGGTCGTCTATGCCAAACCGCCGTTCGCCGGACCCAAGGCCGTGCTCGCCTATCTCGCACGCTACACGCACCGGGTCGCAATCTCGAACAGTCGCCTCCTGCGGTTCGACGAGACCGGGGTCACGTTGCGCTACAAGAACTACCGTCTGGACGGGGCCGACCGGCAGCAGAGCATGACGATCTCCGCCGACGAGTTCATCCGCCGGTTCCTGCTCCACGTGCTGCCCAAGGGGTTCCACCGCATCCGTCATTACGGCCTGCTCGCCGGTGCCACCCGCAAGGCGCATCTCGATCATGCCCGGCGGCTGCTCGGTGTCGCACCGCCCGCCCCTGACGATCCGCCGGTCGACCCGCCCGATCTCCGCCCGCCATGCCCATACTGCGGCGGGCATATGGTCGTCATCGAGACTTTCGAACGCTCGTGCAGACCACGTGCCCCGCCGCACGACGTCGCTCCGACCGGGATCCTCGCGCCATGACCCGGCATGGCCCGTCCTCGTTCCGCCACGCAGCTCCTGCGCTTCCGGCTGCGACGCCGCTCGCGCCAACGATGCCGCCACCCGCACCAGCATCCTGTTCGTGCTCCGGTTCCGGACAAGGTCGATGCCGAACACCCCTCCGGGCAGCCATATATCTGCCCGCCGACACCTATCCCGACCGCCGTCATGCGCATCGCGCGACAGGGCGAAAACCGAAAAACCCATAGCTCACCGCCCGGGGCCCGCGGCTTCCTGCCTTGGAGGATATCGTACATCTGCCGATGCCCGATATCCTTCACAGATTCAGACATCCGGGGCCTCTTTCTGGCTCCCCGACTTCTGCCATCCGTTCAGTTTTGCAGCAGAAAAAGGTGCTGAGCCTCGACCCTGCCCGTAAGCGTCCGGTCTGTCCCGCCTTGCGGGTGATGTGAGCTGCAGGCCACAGGT
>CAZZVF010000394.1:0-3063 GCA_964657355.1 uncultured Buchnera sp. | reverse complement strand
GACATGGGCGGATGCGTCTTGCCCCTCGATCAGGCCCTCGACCACATCGCAAACAATAGCGTCTTCTGGACCTGGACCTAACGGAAAACGTACAAAGCCGAGCTCAGAGTCGGATTCGAAACTAAACATTTGATTTTGCGAGCCTTGCTACGCGGCGAGCGAGGAGCTGCACCGATGCGAGGAACAGCCATGCGGTGGCGATGGTCTGCTCGAAGTCCTTGGCAAGGCGCCGATTGCGATTGAGCCACGCAAGGGTGCGTTCGACTACCCAGCGCCGAGGCAGGACCTCGAAGCCGCTGGCGGCATCGGATCGTTTGATGATCGCGATGGTCCATTTGCCGACCCGGCGCAGGGCGTCCTTCAGCTTTTCCCCGGCATAGCCGCCATCAGCGAAGATGTGGCGCAGCCAGGGGAAGCGGTGCAGGATTTCTGCGAGCACCATCGGCGCGCCGTCTCGATCCTGGATGTCGGCGGTGTGGATCACAGCGTGAACCAGATTGCCTTGGGTGTCGGTGAGGATGTGGCGTTTGCGGCCCTTGACCTTCTTGCCCGCATCATAGCCGCGAGGACCGCCGCTCTCTGTTGTTTTCACACTCTGGCTATCGATCACGCCCGCGCTGGGCGAGGCCTCACGACCTTCCGCTTCGCGCGAGATCATCAGCAGCGCATGATTGATCGTGAGCCACAGCCTGTTGTCGCGCCACAGGTAGAACCAGCGCCGCACGGTCGAGACTGGCGGAAAGCAGGGTGGTAGCATTCGCCACGGCAAACCGCCGCGCAGGAGGTACAGGATCGCCTCGAGGATGCGCTGCAACGGCCACTTCCGGGGACGCCCCACAACGGACGGCGGAGGGAGAAACGGCTCGAGCGCCGCCCATTCCCCGTCGGTCAAATCGCTTGGCAAGGCCAGGTCGCTTCGCGCATGCTGTGCGCGAGTGGTATCGGTCCACATCGTTGATCCAAGGTAGTTTTTGGCGAAACCCCTGAATCAACGGCCGGCGAAGCTGTCAAGCTAACCCACTGATACCACTCACCTTGGTTTCGGATCAGACACTGAGCTCGACTTTGTACGTTTTTCGTCAGGTCCAGGTCCAGAAAACGCTGTTGTTTGCGATGTGGTCGAGGGCTTGATCGAGGGGTAGGACGCATCCGCCCATGTCGTCGATATCTTCCCATTTCCGGCGATGTGACCAGTAGCCGAGCCTGACTTCGTCGGTCGTACCGACGGGCTTGAGGCGAGCGATCGGCGCCTCGGTTGTCAGCAGGTAAAGGTGGTAGGCGCCTTTGTCCTTATACCAGCCGACGCCGCCGCCATTGGCTTCGTCGAACGCTTCGATCCGCAGAACAATTTCGCCGTCTTTCATCGCGTAACTCTGGCTGCCTTCGGGTCACAGCATATCCGATTCAGCTCGCCGCATGGCAACATCCATAGCGTTGCAACTTGTGCAGCTCGGGATTCGAAGCATGGGATGCTCGACCCGGACAAGGCCGTAATCGGCGATCCTGTTCCCTGGATACTGCGCCGGTGGCTGCAGCCGTGGCGCCCCTGCTTCACGGCTCCCAGCTGGGAGCATGTGCTCGTTCTGGTGATGGGCGCCGTGCTGGCAACGGGGAAGCGGACCGTTACCTCCTGCCTGCGCGTGACCGGCCGGGCCGAGGCCGCCAACTTTGCAAGCTATCATCAAATCCTCAATCGCGCCCGCTGGAGTTCCCGTGCCGCGGCGAGGCGACTGCTCGGTATCATCGTCGAACGGCTTGTCCCCGATGGCCCTGTCGTCATTGGCATGGACGACACCATTGAACGCCGATGGGGACGCCGGATCAGTGCGCGGGGAATATACCGGGACCCGGTGCGCTCCAGTCACGGCCATTTCGTCAAAGCCAGCGGGCTGCGCTGGTTGAGCTTCATGGTGCTCACTCCGGTATCATGGACCAGCCTGATCAAGGCGTTGCCGGTCCTGACGCTGCTCGCCCCTTCGGAGCGATCCAACCGAAGGCGCGGCTGTCGTCACAAATTGCTGACGGACTGGGCGCGGCAAGGTGCACTGCAACTGTCACGCTGGCTGCCCGGTCGTCAGATCATCTTCATCGGCGACAGCAGCTTCGCAGTCCATGAGCTGGCCCATGCCATCGTACGACGGGCGACACTCATCAGCCGTCTGCGACTGGATGCGAACCTGTTCGCACCGCCTCCAAAAAGAACCGCCTCTTCGCTCGGGCGGCCGGCGCAGAAAGGCCCCGCGTTACCCAAGCTCAAAACGTTGCTGTCCAACCCCGCCACACGCTGGACGAGGATCTTCGTATCCGCCTGGTACGGCCATGCCGGCGGCAAGGCGCTCGAGATCACATCCGGGACCGCTTTGTGGTACAGGCCCGGCACTCCGGTGTTGCCGGTTCGATGGGTGCTGGTTCGCGATCCCGACGAAAAGCGCGATCCGCAAGCCTTCTTCAGTACCGACATCACCATCGAGCCCGCCGACATCATCGCCCTGTACGTCCGCCGATGGCAGATCGAGGTCACGTTCGCCGAAACCCGCGCTCACCTGGGCGTCGAGACACAGCGCCAATGGACCGACAAAGCCATCGCTCGTACCACGCCCGCACTTCTCGGATTCTACAGCCTCATCTCGCTATGGGCTTGTGATCTTCTCACCAGCACAAGCACGCCTTATGCCGCTGCGTGGTATCGAAAAACCAGCCTGACATTCAGCGACGCCATCGGAGCCGTCCGGCTTCAGTTCTGGGTCGGCGACATTAATTCACACTCCCCGCCGCACCGGGAACCGCAGATAATTCCTCCGTCTCGCCTTGTCCGCATGGCGAACGCACTGTGCTTCGCCACCTAATCGTACAAAGTCGAGCTAAGTTATGCGCTGTTTGATCCTGCAGGTCACCGCATCGCCGGGGCGCTTGGCGCTCCGGTGCCCGCACTTGGCTGGTCCATGATCAGCTTCACCGATCATCAGGACGCCGACGACGTCGCACGGACTTTAGCGGTGCAGCTTAACGGTGGTGAACGCCTCGTCGTTGCAGCAGACCGGGATGAACTGGAAGCTGCCGACC
>CAZZVF010000393.1:0-3064 GCA_964657355.1 uncultured Buchnera sp. | reverse complement strand
GAAAACTGTTTGTTGTTGATTGCGGTCCGAAATTGATGACGGACGGGACGCACAAAACCCCTTTGCGCAGAGATCATCCGATTTCCTCATCAGCCTCCGTCGCCGATCGATGCCTAATCAAGGCCAGCGGCGTCTCGGCATCGTTGTGCCCGTCCCGCCGCAACTCGCTGACGGACAGGCTGAGGCCTACCAAGCCGCAGTGGTCCCGCACCGCCCGCAGATGGTCGTCTGTGAGGTTGCGTTGCAAGAGGCCGATCGTGGGCGTTGGAATCGGTGGCCACCGCAGGCTGCGAGTGGTGCGCGCCACGTCCCAGAACCCTGCAGCGCCGAAGGCGAGACAGGTCCAGCACGACACCAAGGTCGTCCTATGCCCGCACTCAGGGGAGCTCAGCTCGGGTCCGAGATCGGGTGTGCCAGGATAGCGGAATGGGTCGCCCGTGCGGAAGCGTTTGGGGCGGCTCCACACGGGTCCAATCGAGCATACGCCGGCCCTAGAGAAGACCTCCAAACCGTCCAGGTGCGATTGGGCTGCTTGTGGACAGGTTCCGAGGCGTACGGCCCCGGAACCCGAGTGGACCCTACTGGAAGGGGTAGTAGCGGAAGCTTATGAAGACCATGTTGTCGTCGGTCTTTGGCGTCGGCCCGACGCCCTGGAAGATCGAACGGTGGGTGTAGGAGTACTGCACGCCCGTCTGCATCGTGCCGAAGCTTCCTTTCAGGAACTTCCAGTAGCCGCCGACCGTGCCGCCCACCAGGCCTTTCGTGTTGCCGACGCAGGACAGCGGGGTCGGCGTGATCGAGGCGCTGTTTTCGATGTTGCAGCCCGCGTTGGAGTAGAGCGGGTTGCCATAACCGAATGCCGTCTCTTTGCCTTTGACTTCGGCATCGAACGACTTCTTCTCGATCTGCTCAGTGCCAAGGTAGCCGAACAGGTCGATGGTCGGGTCCGGATGCGCGGTCACGCCGACCATGGCCTGCAACTCGGGCAACGCCGCCGGGGAACCGTTGGAACCGACGACCGCATCGGGCAGACCGCCTGCGCCGTAGCGGCCGATGCCTTGGCCGACGAGCGTGCTGCCCTGAATTTCGAGCATCTTTGGAATGACGTGCACATAGACCGCGCCGCCGCCGCCGCCGGCAAATGTCGTGTAGCTCTGGCCAGTACCGATCTGGCTGATCCGGTCATGCAGTACTCGTCCCACGCCGTAGCCTTCGACGTGCACCGGCCCAAGTTCGGCCGCCGCCTTGGCGACGATATCGGGCGCGATGTCGTCGCTGTAGTTGACCGTGGAGGCAAGGGTGCCGGTGCCGGGATTGGTGACGTTGATCGTGCCGAACGAACTCGGACCGTTGCCGTTAGGTCCGGTGTAGTAGTTGACCTGCGGGCTCTCGGCCGAGACAGCGAACCAGAACTTCTTGTCGAAATCCTTGACCAGGCGGATCTGCGGCACCCGGGCATAGGTGAAGCCCGGCAAATACTGTTGGTCGATCGTGTTCGGAATGTTCTCGCCCGTCCTGGTGACTAGGCCGTTCTTGAACATCGTGAGCAAGCTCCAGGTCTGGCCGCCCAATACTTCGAAGCCCCAGTCGTTATTGCGATAATCCGCGAACGCATGGCGGAGGCGGAGTGTATAGGAGTTCGTACCGACCGAGTTGGCAGTCGGTGACCCGCCTTCGAAGTCGCTCTCGGCAAAGCCGTAGATCGTGGATGCGTCGTCCGGCTTGCCTTCGGCCAGGATATTGATGCGCGACGTACGGGCGGTGCCGCGGAATTCCGGCTCGTGATACAAAGGCGAGCTGCGCAGCGGAATGCCATTGAAGCTCGATGCAGCGTCCGACACCTCGTTACGCGAACGGTATATGCCCGTCGCATCGAGATAGCCGCCGAGTGTCACGGTCATCGGGCCGACTTCGAACTGGCCCATCTTGAGCTTCTTGCGCGGCGCTTCCTCCTTCGCGAGAACCACCGAACCCGGCGTCGAACCAGGCGAGGCGGGAACCAGCGCGTAGCCGGGCGGAATGTTCGGCATGATCGGCTCGCCCTGGGCGACGCCGTTACGAACAGCCTGCGCCTGGGCGTGCGCTGCTTCCGATTGAGCAGCACGCGCCTGGCGGTCGCGCGCGGCCATTTCCTGCTTGACGTGACGAAGTTCAGCCTGGAGCGACTCGATTTGTTTTTCGATGGTGCTGAGGCGACCCGACGAGCCGGCCTCCTGCGCGGCAGCGAAGCCGGTAGGGACAATGCCGGCACTGAACATCGTTCCAACAAGCAAAAGCGATCGAGACAGCCGCGCGTGCATCTTTTATCTCCCTCGGGCTGCTCGAGCCGAACAACCGCTAGCGGCGGGACAATAGAAACAACACACTAGGAATGCGTGAACTTTCTGTGACGGGAGACGCGTTGAACAGTCTGCTGTTGCCACGCAGCAACAGGTTTGCAACAGTCGGACGCTACATCCTCTGGTATGTATCTGTCGCCTTGTTTGCGCGCTGGCGCGCGCAGGGTGTGGTGGCTAGAGCATTTTCCGGCAGGCGTATTGATCCAATAAGGTCGGAAAATGCTCTAGTTCTTTACCGGCTGCCAAAGCTCGATCTTTGTGCCATCGGGGTCCTGGATCCAGGCAAACCGGCCAAAGGCTGCGTTGTCGTCACGCTTTAGGACGGCAACGCCCTTCGCGGTCAGGCGCGCGATGATCGCGTCCATGTCATCCACCGCGAAGTTGATCATGAACTCCCGCATCGACGGGCTCATGTAGTCGCTGGATTCCGCAAAGGCTGTCCACGACACTTTTGGTGGATGGCCCGGCGCATCAAAGGGCAACGCTGCTCCGCCCCACGGCTTGACCTCGAGGCCGAGGACCTCGCGATACCATTGCGCAAGCGCCTTGGGATCCTTGCTCTTGACGAAGACGCCGCCAATTCCGGTGACATGACCCGGTTGCTCAGCCATGGCGGACCCCCGACAGCCGAGTACCAGCACAACGGCCAGAAGGGTAAGGTGCTTGAGCGACATCCGTCATCCTGTCCAAGTCCTGCGTTGACGTATTCGGAAGCTGTCCCGTAG
>CAZZVF010000392.1:0-3075 GCA_964657355.1 uncultured Buchnera sp. | reverse complement strand
GTGTCGGTTGATCCTGGACCAGGCACCGGATTAGCTTTCCACTGTTTTCCGCGAAGGTCGGAATCATTCGCAGTCACCACCTTCGGCCCATCTGAAAATGGATTCCTTATGACACCGAAATCCGCTTGCTTCTCGTTCCCGCCGGTCGGAAAGCGGATTGCGCTCGCCGCATGCGCGCTATCGGCGATTGCAACCGGCGGGCCCACGCAAGCGCTTGCGGCGACGACCAGGATCTCGCCCACGAAATACGTGGCGATACCGATCCAGAGCCAGATCGACGTTTATGGAATGACGCCCGACAACAGCGGCACCGTGTTCGACTGGGGCAACATCATCGCGGGCGCCTACATCGATTACGCGATTTCTGTGCCCCGGGCCGGCAACTATGCGTTGATCCTGACCTACTCGATGCCGAATGCCGGCACCGGCGTGGATATTCAGATCAACGGCACCAAGACGAACAGCATCCAATTCGATCCAACGGGCGCCTACAACGTTTATCAGAACGACAACGCGATGTCGGTCGCACTCCCCGCCGGAAAAGTGGATCTCAAGATCACCGCCTGGAACAGCGGCTTCAATCTGGCAGGGGTCAGCCTCGAGCCGATCACGCTCGGCACGGCGGCACCGATGGCGCTTCCCGGCCTCAACATCAGCGGCGGCGAGGACAACACCGGCAAGCCGGGTGCGCGAGTCAATTACGACTACGTTTATCCCTCGAATGCGGAGATCGACTACTATGCCTCCAAGGGCCTGAAGATCATCCGCCTGCCGTTCGATCTCGGCCGCGTGCAGCCGCTGAACAACCAGCCGCTCAGCACGTCCGAGCTTGGCGCCATCGACGCGGTCGTGGCCTACGCGCAGACCAAGGGCATGAACGTTTGGCTCGATCCGCATAACTGGGGCTACATGGCCGACGACCAGGGCGTATCCCGTCTCGTCGGTGTCGATCCCCTGATGCCGACCTCGTATTTCGCGGATTTCTGGAGCCGCCTCGCGGTGCATTACCGCAAGACGCCGAACGTCAGCTTCGGCCTGATGAACGAGCCGCACGACCAGACCGCGGAGCAGTGGCACAGGACCGCCCTCGCCGCCATCAAAGCGATCAGGCGGCGCGGCGCCACGCAGATGATCCTCGTGCCGGGCACCCATTGGTCCGGCGCGCCGTCGTGGCGCCTGTCGGGCAACGCGAAAGCCTGGCAGGGCTTCACCGACCCGAATTTCGTCTATGACGTGCACCAGTATCTCGACATCAACAATTCCGGCAGCCACGACCAGTGTGTCTGGAAGATCGGCGCCGCCGCCCTCGCCGACTTCACCAACTGGGCGCGCACCCAGAACGCCAAGGCATTGCTGGGCGAACTCGGCTGGTCGAACGACCCGAGCTGCCCGCCGGAAGCCGAATCGATGCTGAGCTTCATGAACCAGAATACCGACGTCTGGCTCGGCTACACCTACTGGGCCGGTGGCGCCTGGCTGGGCAACTACATGTTCAGCCTGGAACCGCAGGGGCTCGGCACGAACGACGTGATCGACCAGCCGCAGATGTCGACGCTGGTCGGTCACCTGTAGGGTCCAGCCGCCCCCAGCTCGTCCCGGGCGCAATCAGGAGTGGCGCCTGCCACCGGGGCTCGCGCTCAGTGAGCGAAAAGCCCGGGAAACCTGGCGCTTTGCAACCACTCAAGGCGCCGGGCTATTCAGATCACCATGGTCGAGGGGGCACGCATGGGCGGTCTGTGGTATCCTTACGCTGACTTCAACGAGGCCCGCACCCGGCTGTGTGCCTTCGCGGACGCCACGATCGGCCCGCAATGCGGCGTCAGCTACTCCGACGGCGCCAGCCTGGGCGTCCTCCGCCAGCCGTCAGGCCCGGCCAGCGCCGGCAACCTCTGGCTGAACGTCCTGGCGCAGCACGTCGCCGCACCGCCCCCACCGCCGCCAAACCCGACAGGCAGATGGGGAAAGCTCACGGCCTTCTTCTGGCATGCCATGGAGATCTCGGGCGAAGCGCAGCTGCAGCAGGCCCAGGCGAACATGGCCGTCGGCCAGGCGATCGACACCGCCGTAGAACAGCACGTCTGGCTGCCAGTGCACGAATTCCTGCTCCGCCACAAACTCGTGGCCGACGGGGTGGGCGTCGCGTTGGTTGTGGTCGGCGTGGTTGCCGGAGGCGTGTTCGTGATCTCCGTGCTCCCTGAGATCGCGGGCGCCGGGGCTGTGGTTGGCACACTGGGGTTGGTCACAGGGGTATCTGCATTCGGCGGATCCTTCGTGCTGCTGAGTATCGACGGCGGCGTGTTTGGCCTGGAGGTTTTGGGAGACAAGGGGCGGGCTGAGCGGTACGAGAACTCCAGGATCACGCAGTGGATGCGCATCGCGGCAACGGTCATGCTGTTGCCGGATGTCGCTGTCGGTAGCGTCCGCGCCCTGCGAGAGATTGGTCAGCTTGGCAATGAAGCGCGTGAGGCCACTGAAGCCTCGTCTGAGGCCGCTCGCAGCGCCGCTGCTGCGCGTGATCGTGTAGCTCGCATTGCCAACCCCGCTCGGCACCCTGATCCGGTCAATCGGCGCATGCGCAAGGTTCGGGCCTTTGAACGTGCAGCACAGGCGCAGGCAACGGCCGCACAGGCAGCGCATGATCGCATCCGCATGACCGCGCTCAAGGACCTCGGTGTGGTGCCTGGTTCGGCTTTGGGAAGCACCGGCTTACTCATGGGAGCGCCGCCCGACGTTGTGTTGTCCCCCGATCAGCGCGAACATGATGAGCAGTTGCGCAAGACACTGGCACCGACCGGCGGAATGCCCAAGGATGTGAAGCTCGAGTTGCGGGTGAGCGGGCAGCAGAAGGTGCGGGATCAATGAGCGCACTTTCTGCGCGGAGACGTGGCGCGCGCGACCGGCCGCTCGGCTATTTCCCTCGCGGCACTTCGTTTGGCTTTCTTGGCTGGGTGGCGCTCACGGCCGGGGTTCCGGCAGGTGATCTGCCCTGCTTGGCTCCAGTCATTCCCGGCGGTTTCAACCTGTTGCTGGATAGCCTTCCCTACGTCGCTACAATTTGGCTGTTTCCAGTGCTTG
>CAZZVF010000391.1:0-3077 GCA_964657355.1 uncultured Buchnera sp. | reverse complement strand
CTACGACAACAACTCCCGTGACCGCACCGCCGACGTGGCGCGCGCAGCGGGCGCGGTGGTGGGCAACGAACGGCTGCAGGGCAAGGGCAACGTGATCCGCCGCATGTTCGCCGACATCGAGGCAGACGTCTACGTCCTGGTCGATGGCGATGCGACCTATCACGCGGCCTCCGCGCCGGCGAGGAACTGCGCAGGGTCGAAGCGCTTGTCCACCTTCGCCATGTCGTGCAGGGCGCGGCCGATGTCGCTTGCGGGGTCCGGCAGGCTCCGCGCGGGTGCGGCGGGAACCGGTTCGGCACGGCCGTCGATTGTCGTCGCGGCGTCACGCGCGACCGGGCGGCCGGCTGTCGGAGACGCGCCTTCGAAGCCGGTACGCTTGCCCAGGATGCCGCGCAGGCGCAGCACCAGAAAGGCCGCAATCATGGCAAACAGCACCAGATCGATCGGAAAACTGCCGGTTGCCTGCCCGAAACCTTGCATTGTCGCTCCGTGTGTTCCCGTTGGACATAGGGTTTTCGAGCCGGGTTCACAATGCAACGCGTGGAGAAGGGGCGCGACGGGCGGGCAACAGGGGCGTGGCCGTATGATTGCCCGCGTCTCCATGTACCTGTAGCTCCCGCGCATGATCCTGATCCGGCACGGCCAGAGCGAGTTCAACCTGCATTTTTCGGCGACGAAGAAGGATCCCGGGATCGAGGATCCGCGGCTGACGCCGCTCGGGCATGAACAGGCGGAGAAGGCGGCCGCGGCGCTCGCGCACCAGGGCATTACCCGGATCCTGGCCTCGCCCTACACGCGCGCGCTGCAGACCGCGGCGCCGATTGCCGCGGCGTTGGGGCTGCCGGTGCAGGTGCATCCGTTGGTGCGCGAGCGGTTCCATTTTGCCTGCGACATCGGCACCACCCGGACGGTGTTGGCGCATGATTGGCCGGAGCATGATTTCGCTCATATCGACGAGGTCTGGTGGCCGGCCGGGTCCGAGTCCGAGGCGAGCGTGGAGTCGCGCGCGGCGTCGTTCCGGCGCGAGATGGCGAGCGACGAGGCCTGGCGCAGCACGCTCGTGGTGAGCCACTGGGCGTTCATCCTGACTTTGACGGGCGAGAGCCTGGATAACGGGCAATGGCTGAGAGTCGATCTGGCTTAACGCCTGGTTAGCATCTCACAAGCATAATGCCCTTCACGAACCTTTGCTTCTGCAAGCTCGCGTGCTACCGCGCGGCGCCTTCAGGAGTGATTTGAGAAATGTCCGAGACGACCGACCCCGCCGCCACTGGCCAGCAGCAGGTACCGCCGCTGGTGGTGAACGTGCAGTACATCAAGGATCTGTCGTTCGAGGTTCCGAACGCGCCTGAGATCTACGCCACGCTGCGCAGTCAGCCGGCGGTGCAGATCAACCTAGATGTACAGGCGCGTGCATTGCAGGAGGGCCAGAACGTCTACGAAGTGGTGCTGTCGGTGAAAACCGAAGCGCGCGAGGCGGCGCAGAACGGGACCGAGGGCCGCCCGGTGTTCATTGCCGAGCTACAATATGCGGGCGTTTTCACGCTGACCGGCGTGCCAGCCGACGCCGTCGAGCCGCTGCTGCTGATCGAGTGCCCTCGTTTGCTGTTCCCGTTCGCCCGGGCGGTCCTGTCGGACGTGACGCGCGAGGGTGGTTTCCCGCCGGTCCTGTTGCAGCCGATCGACTTCGTGGGACTCTGGCAGGCGCGCCGCGCGCAAGCCGAAGCAGCCGGGGCCGGTTCCGCGATACCGAACTAGCCTGCCACCAATCCATACGTAGGTTGGGGCCGGCGGCCAGCGCCGGCCTCAGCAATCGTTGCCACGCAACGACCAGCTGGCCACCTTGCCGCCGGTGAGTTCGAAGGTGGTGTCGCAGTCGCGCTGGATGATCTCGGGGCCGAAGCCGCCATAGCCGAAGCCAGGCCCGAACCCACCGTAGCCGAAGCCGCCATAGCCGTAACCGAAGCCGGCGTAACCGAACCCGTCGCCCGGGATGCTGTCGATGCGGTTACGGCTGTAGGCAAGGAATTTGTGCCCGGCTGCGTCGTAGGTGCGGTTCGGCACGCCATAGCTGCGCAGCAGGTCGGTTTCGGTCTTGCCGATGAGGCCGTTCAGCGCCTGGACGTGTTGTGGATTCGGGTAGGCGCAGCCGGCGAGCAGGGCGATGGCCGCCAGCGCCATCAATTTACGCATCGTTAAGCTCCTTGTCGTAATCTTATTTAGGAACGCGGCAGCGGTTCGGACAGCCACAACACCTGGGCAATTTGCGTTGCACCGGAGGCGAGCATGGCGAGGCGGTCGAAGCCCAGAGCGATGCCGCTGGCTTGAGGCATGCCGTGTGCGAGGGCGGCGAGAAAATCCTCGTCTAGCGGCCAATCCTGTTCGCCGTGGAGGGCGTGGCGGCGGGCGCGGTCGGCTTCGAAGCGGGCGCGTTGTTCGGCGGCGTCGGTGAGTTCTTCGAAGGCGTTGGCGAGTTCCAGGCCGCAGACATAGAGCTCGAAGCGCAGGGCGACGCGTGCGTCGGCGGGGTCGCGCACCGCGAGGGCCGCCTGGGCGGCGGGCCAGTGGGTAAGGAAGGTCGGCCGGTGCAGGCCGAGATGCGGTTCGACGCGTTCGAGGAGCAGGCGGAAGAACAGGTCTTCCCAGGTTTCGGCGGCGCGGAGCGTGGCGCGGGCGGAGGCCGCAAGGGCGGCGGCGTTGCCTTGGGTGCCGAGCAGGTCGGCGCCGGCATGACGGGTGAAGGCGTCCGCCATGGTGAGGCGGTCGAAGGTGGCGAGGTCGTTGGTGCGGCCGCGGCAGGCGATGGCGGGCGGCAGCGTGGCGCGCAGGAACGCCTCGGTTTCGTCCATGAGGGAGGTGAAGGAGGCGCCGGGACGGTACCATTCCAGCATGGTGAATTCTGGTGAATGCAGGTCAGACGCCTCGCCGTTCCGCCAGACGCGGGCGAGCTGGAAGATCGGTCCGGAGCCCGCGGCGAGCAGGCGTTTCATGGCGAATTCGGGGCTGGTGTGGAGCCAGAGCGGGGTTCGGCCGCCATACGGCGATACACGTTCGGTGGCAAAAGTTTGCAGGTGGAC
>CAZZVF010000390.1:0-3079 GCA_964657355.1 uncultured Buchnera sp. | reverse complement strand
CAGGAGGTTCAGGTCGACGTTTGCGAGATTCACGCTTTGCATGCTGCCTTTGACCGCCTGCGGCGCAGTGTAGCCCGCGCCTCTCTTCGCGCCGGCACCGTCCGAAGGCCTCTGCTTGTCATGTTTTGGTGCGAAAGCCGGCCATTCCGGCGCACCGATATCCCTCATTTTCGAGTCGCTTCCCTTGGCGACCGGGTCAACGCCGCGATGGCGAATTCGGTGCATTCGTCGGTCGAATCGGACCCATCCAGCAAACGAAGTTGACCCGTACCGGGCCCGGAAATTATGGTGAGGTCACGTCCAGGATTGGACATCTTCCAGTGCCGGCTCCGGTCGACCTTTACCGAGAGACATCGCCATGAACCTTTCTGGTGTCCGAGCGCCGGCCGTTGCGCAGAACAAGGCGACGCGGGCCGTATTGACCTCGGTGATCGGGCAGATTCTCGAGTGGTACGACTTCTTTCTTTACGGTACCGCCGCCGCGCTGGTTTTGGGCCCCGTGTTTTTTCCCGTCGGCAAAGACCCGCTGACTGGCACGATCGCCGCTTTCGGCGGATTTGCCGTGGGTTTCATCGCGCGGCCTTTCGGCGGCGTGTTGTGCGGCCACCTGGGCGACCGCTTCGGCCGCAAGCTCACGATGACGCTCACGCTCGGCGCGATGGGGGTTTCCACTTTCCTGATGGGCTTGCTCCCCGGCTACGCCGACATCGGCATCGCGGCGCCCATCGCGCTCGTGCTGCTGCGAGTGGTGCAGGGCCTGGCAGCCGGCGGGGAATGGAGCGGCAGCATCCTCATCATCAGCGAGAACGCGCCTGCGCATCGCCGTGGGTTTCTGTCGGCCTTCAGCCCCTGCGGGGCGGTGGTGGGCTTCGTTTTGTCCACCGGCGCGTTCATGCTGATGCAATACATCGCCGACGACGCGTTCCTGAAGTGGGGCTGGCGGTTGCCGTTCCTGGCCAGCGTCGCGCTGATCGCGGTGGGCGTGTACCTGCGCTCCCACATGAGCGAAAGCGAAGAGTTCGAGCAAGCGACCCGGCACGGCAAGCCAGAGCGGGCGCCGCTGGTCGAGGTGCTGCGGCGCCACCCGAGGGAAGTGCTGATGGTGTTCGTCCTGCGGCTGGGCGAGGGCGCCGCCTCGTGGATCTTCTTCGCCTTCTCCATCGCCTACGGCAAGTTTCTCGGCCTGTCGAGCACCTTCGTGCTGGCCGCGCTCACCGGCTCGATGGTCGCGATGATCCCGGTCGCGCTGCTGTCGGGCCACCTCAGCGACCGCATCGGCCGCAAGCCCGTCTACGTGGCTGGCAGCCTGGCCATCGTGCTGTTCGCCTACCCGTTCTTTTTGCTGCTGGACACCAAAGACCCGGTGAAGGTGGTCACCGCCTTCCTGCTGGCCAACGGCCTGGTGCTGGGCATTCTGGAAGGGGCGCAGCCAGCGCTGATCAGCGAACTGCTGCCGGCCCGGCTGCGCTACTCCGGCATCGGCATCGGCCGCGAGGTGGCTTCCGTATTGGGCGGCGGCCTGGCGCCGCTGATCGCCACCGCGCTGCTGTCCGCGTACCGCTCCGGCCTGCCGATCGCCCTCTACCTCGGCGTCATGGGCGCCACCACGCTGCTGGCCGCGCTGCTCACGCCCGAAACCTATCCCGCGGCCTCCCGCCGGCACGACCGCCAGCTGCGCGCGCTCGTGCCCGCGCAAGCCACCGTCGCCCGCGGCTGAGCGCGCCCTGCCACCGCCTTCTCGCGTCGTCGATCTGCGCCACGCCGCGAATGCGCCCGTCAGGTGCCGATGCCCGAGCGCTTCCAGGGCGGCAAATGGCGCCGCCTGGCCACCGGCGCGCCGGCAGTCGAAGGCGCGCTGGTCAACCTGGCCGGCCTGATCGTTGCCGATCACGGGATCGGCACCCACAGCGTGTTCATCGTGGCGCTGCGCCGCATCCAGGTGGCCTCGGCTGCCAGCACCGCGCCCGGGCTGGTCGACTTCGACCGCAGCTATCACGCGTTGGCGCGGGCGGCCTGACGCCCTGATCCCCAGGCCGTGCCTGCCGGGCTGCGTCACGCAGCTGCCGGCCGCTGGTCGTCGAGCGCCCGGCTTGCGCTCCGTTCCGTATGCGCAGCCCCCTCGCCCGCGACCCGCGCGTCGCGATGACGAGAAGATCAGCGACCCGGTGGGCGATGCGCCCGAGCCTTCGTCCGCGCGAGATCGCCGCCACTTTTTTTGACCGGCACCGGGAGCGCCGCCGTCTCGGCCAGTGCCCGGTCCGCGCCGTGCTCTCGGCACCAGGCGATGCCTATGAGGCGACAACTGGTTCGAGCCGGCGGCTTCTCGCGAACCCGCGGCGTCGGTCTCTTCCGGGCGGCAGCACCCTCGGCCGCCAGAATATGCGGACAAATGCACTGTATGGCTGAATGATCGTCAGCTGAACCTTGCGGACGAGCATCTTCGAAAGCACACTCCCTGCAACTTGTCTGACCGAGTCTTTGGCGATTTGACGACAACGACAAGAACGGACGGCAAGTGAGAACTCTGTATCTGCAAGCCCACTGTCTCGACGAGTCGGACCTCAAGCGCATCGAGGTGTTCCTCCGCTTTGTGGAGTGCAGCGACGAGCGGCAATGGCGCCTGTCGACGGGCGGCCGCGCCGACCTGATTCTCGTCGGTCCGCTGGGCACCCCCGGCGAACAGACCATCCCGCTTCCGGTAGACGTCACGCGGATGCCCTCGTTCGTGCGAGTCGTCGACCGCGACGAACCTGCGGGAACGGACCCGCAGCAACCGACGCTGCGCAGCCCGATCGAGTTCGATGCCCTGAATGCCGTGCTGAAGTCGTGCGAGGAGCCGGAAGCGACAGCGGCTCCCGCTGCGACGACGGATGCCGATCAGCCGCCGCCCGCCGCACAGGCAGAGCCGCCGGCATCGGCCTTGCCGGCGGCGAGCGCGGCGCCGGATCCTGTCGGCATCGACGCCGACCCTCCCTGCACCTACCGACTGCTCCGCTGGCCCGCCGCCGACGTTCTGCGCAGCGAGCCGAAGCTCGTCCGCGTGCTCGGCTTGCTCAAACATCAGGCGCTGAGCATCGAC
>CAZZVF010000389.1:0-3108 GCA_964657355.1 uncultured Buchnera sp. | reverse complement strand
CTCATGCCCCCGGGCCTTATTCCACGGGGCGCTCCGGCGTGATGGTCCGCGTGTGCGCTTATCGAGCCGTTGCTCTTGCACCCTGAGGCGCAGGCTCGCATCTTGAGCGATCCGTAAACGACAGAGCGAGACACCATGGACGGCGTAAGCGACTCCCGGCGCATCACCATCCATGCGCCTGCGGATTACGAGGGCATGCGCCGTGCCGGCAGGCTGGCCGCCGAGACGCTCGACATGATCACCCCTTATGTCCGCGTCGGCGTCACCACCGGCGAGCTCGACACGCTGTGCCACGACTTCATCGTCGGCCACGGTGCGCAGCCGGCGCCACTCAACTACCGCGGTTTTCCGAAGTCGATCTGCACGTCGATCAATCATGTCGTCTGCCACGGCATTCCCGGCGATCGCCGGCTCATCGACGGCGACATCGTCAACATCGACGTCACCGTCATCCTCGATGGATGGCACGGCGACACCAGCCGCATGTATGTCGCCGGCGCCGCGTCCACCAAGGCGCGCATGCTGCTGAATGTGACCTATCAGGCGCTCATGCGCGGCGTGGAAGCCGTCCGGCCCGGCCGCACGCTGGGCGACATCGGCCACGCCATCCAGACCTATGTCGAGGCCAACCGCTTCAGCGTGGTGCGGGATTTCTGCGGCCACGGCATCGGCCGCGCCTTCCATGCACCGCCGAACATCCTGCATTACGGCCGGCCGGGCGAAGGGCCCGTCGTCAAGCCGGGCATGTTCTTCACCATCGAACCAATGGTCAACGCGGGCCGTCCGGACGTGAAGGTGCTCGACGATGGCTGGACCGCCGTCACGCGCGACCGCAGCCTGTCGGCACAGTTCGAGCACATGATCGGCGTCACGGAGACCGGTTGCGAGATCTTCACGCTCTCGCCTGCCGGCCTCGCCGAACCGCCCGCCGGCAGCATTCCAGCGTAACAAACGCCGTCAGATGAACGGCGCCATCTCGCCCCAGCCCTTGAGGATCATGTCGCCCGCCACGTAGACCACGATCGCCAGCCCGACCCAGGCGATCCAGCGCTGCTTCTCCAGCAGCCGCGCGAGCAGATTGGCCGCGACACCCATCAGCACCACCGACAGGCCCAGGCCGCCGACAAGTACCCAGATATGCTCCCGCGCGGCGCCGGCGACCGCCAGCACGTTGTCCAGGCTCATCGACAGATCGGCAAAGACGATCTGGGTGATTGCCTGGCGCAACGTCTTCCGCGGCGGCACATGCCCCGCCTCGTCGTCGCCATGCCCGCGCAGCTCGCGGAACATCTTCCAGCACACCCACATTAGCAGAATGCCGCCGGCGAAGGTCAGCCCGATCAGCGCCAGCAGACTGACGGCCACGAATGACAGCAGGATGCGGATGATCGTGGCGGCCGCGATGCCGACCACGATGGCGCGGCGCTTCAACGTCTCCGGCAGCCCGTTCACCGCCAGCCCGACCACGACCGCATTGTCGCCGGCCAGCGTGATGTCGATGAGCACGACCTGCAGCAAGGCGATGAGCTGAGATTTCAACGGTCGCGCCCTTCGATCGGTTGGATGCAGCCGGTTGGACACCGGCCCGAGCGATCACCGCTTGCAGCACCGCAGGAGCCGACTTACTGCCGCTCACCGCTGCCGGCTGCAAGTCGTGCCGACAGCCAGGGGCAGAACGTCCCACCGGAGAACACCATGGTTCCGCGCTACTCACGCCCACAGATGACCGCGATCTGGTCGCCGGAGAACCGCTACCGCATCTGGTTCGAGATCGAGGCCCTGGCTGCCGAAGCCATGGCGCAGCTCGGCAGCATCCCGGCTGAAGCGGCCCGGACCATACGCGAACGTGGCGATCCGGCGCTCGCCGCGATCGGGCCGGACGATGTCGCGCGCATCGACGAGATCGAGCAGGAGACGCGGCACGACGTCATCGCCTTCCTGACCTGGCTGGCCGGGAAGATCGGTCCGGACAGCCGCTTCGTGCATCTCGGCCTGACCAGCAGCGACGTGCTGGACACCTGCCTGGCGGTGCAACTCACCCAGGCCGCCGATCTGCTGCTCGCCGGTATCGACCAGGTGCTCGCCGCCCTGCGCAAGCGGGCCTTCGAGCACAAGCACACGCTCACCATCGGCCGCAGCCATGGCATTCATGCCGAGCCGACCAGCTTCGGCCTCAAGCTCGCCGGCCATTATGCCGAGTTCGCCCGCAATCGCGACAGGCTCGTGGCGGCTCGGGCGGAGGTCGCCACCTGCGCCATCAGCGGCGCGGTCGGCACGTTCGCCCATGTCGATCCGCAAGTGGAGTGCTTCGTCGCCGAACGGCTCGGCCTCGCCGCCGAGCCGGTCTCGACGCAGGTCATCCCGCGCGACCGTCACGCCGCCTTTTTCTGCACGCTCGCCGTCGTCGCCAGCGGCATCGAGCGCCTCGCCACCGAGGTGCGCCACCTGCAGCGTTCGGAAGTGCGGGAAGCCGAGGAGTTCTTCCACCCCGGCCAGAAGGGCAGCTCGGCCATGCCCCACAAGCGCAATCCGGTGCTGTCCGAAAACCTCTGCGGCCTGGCGCGCATCGTGCGCGCCGCCGCGGTCCCGGCCCTCGAGAACGTGGCGCTATGGCACGAACGCGACATCAGCCACTCCAGCGTGGAGCGCGCCATCGGCCCGGACGCGACGGTGACGCTCGACTTCGCCCTCGTCCGCCTCGCCGGCATGATGGACAAGCTGGTGGTCCATCCCGACCGCATGCTGGCCAACCTGGAGAGCCTGGGCGGCGTCGTGCATAGCGGCGAGGTGCTGCTCGCCCTGGCGCGCGGCGGCATCTCGCGGGAGGACGCCTACCGGATCGTGCAGCGCAATGCGATGGCAACCTGGACGGGCCTTGATGACGGCACCGGGCAGAGCTTCCGGGCCAATCTCGACGCCGATCCTGAGGTGTCGGGCCGCGTCGATGCAGCCCTGCTCGATGCCGCAATGGACAGCCGCATGCACCTCAAGGCCCTGGACGCAGCCTATACGCGCGTATTCGGTGATGCCGGGCCGCCAAGGCCGTGAATTAAATCGCCGGCGGGCTGTTCGCGGCGGTGTTTCGACCGTGGCGCCCCTGGCTTACAC